>JAKFYA010000382.1 GCA_021731095.1 Acidobacteriota bacterium
GGTCCCTGCGTCCTGCTGGCTCTGGACGCGCCGGAGGCCATCACGAAGTGGCGCACCCTGATGGGTGCGACGGACCCGGCCAAGGCCGAGGCCGGCACCATGCGCAAGGAGTTCGGCCAGTCCATCGACAAGAACGCCACGCACGGCTCCGATGCGCCTGAAACGGCGGCCTTCGAGCTGGGCTACTTCTTCCGCGGGCTGGAACTGCGCTAGAACGTGGGACGCACGCTGGTGGTCGTCGGGCTCCTCGTGACGGCCGTCGGCGTGCTCGTGTCCCTGGGCGCGCCCATCGGGCGGTTGCCTGGAGACCTGACGCTCCGGCGTGGGCCTCTGACCTTTTATTTTCCGCTGGCGACCTCGGTGGCCGCCAGCATCGTGCTGACCCTGCTGCTGATGTGGCTGGGTCGCAAATAGGACTCGCTGATGCCGTCGATCAAAGCCGACAAGTGGATTCGCCGCATGGCGCTCGAACACGGGATGATCTCGCCCTTCGAGGACCGTCAGGTGCGAGAGGGCGTGGTGTCCTACGGCCTGTCGTCGTATGGCTACGACATCCGTGTGGCCGACGAGTTCAAGGTCTTCACCAACATCAACAGCACCGTGATCGACCCGAAGAATTTCGACAGCCGGTCGTTCGTCGACGTCCAGACGGACGTCTGCATCGTGCCGCCGAATTCCTTCGCCCTGGCTCGAACAGTGGAATACTTCAGGATTCCGCGCGATGTGCTGACGGTCTGCCTGGGCAAGTCCACCTATGCCCGCTGCGGCATCATCGTCAACGTCACGCCGTTCGAGCCCGAGTGGGAGGGGAATGTCACCCTCGAAATCTCGAACACGACGCCGCTTCCGGCCAAGATCTACGCGAACGAGGGGATTGCCCAGGTGCTCTTCTTCCAGAGCGATGAGGAGTGCGAGGTGTCCTACAAGGACAAGAAGGGGAAGTATCAGGCCCAGACCGGCCTGACGCTGCCGCGGCTCTAGCGGCCTATAATCAACTGTGCTTCGTCCCTTTCGCGATATCTTCCCGTCCATTGCCCCGACGGCCTTCGTCGACCGGAGCGCCCAGGTCATCGGCGATGTTCACCTCGGCGCCGAGGCCAGCATCTGGCCCGGCTGCGTGGTCCGCGGCGATGTGAACCGCATCCGGATTGGCGACCGGACCAACCTGCAGGACGGCACCATCGTCCATGTGATGCGCGACACCCACCCGACCGTCGTCGGGAACGATGTCACCATCGGGCATGGCGCCATCATTCACGGCTGTACCATCGAGGACCGCGTGCTCGTCGGCATGGGTGCCATCCTGCTGAACGGGTGTCACATCGGGACCGGGTCGATCGTGGCGGCGGGTGCGCTGGTGCCCGAAGGCATGCAGATTCCACCCGGCTCCATGGTGATGGGGATGCCGGCCAAGGTGCGTCGGCTGCTGACGCCCGAGGAAGACGCGTCCATCAAGTGGTACGCCGACAACTACGTGCAGTACCGGCTCGATTTCCAGGCCGAAGCGGCCGAGTCCTGATCCGTCCATGACGAGAACTGAACCCGCCCGCGGGATGCGCGACTTCCTGCCCGAGGACGTACGTCGTCGCACGTATGTCATTGGCGTGATTGCCGGCGTCTACCAGAAGTACGGCTTCGAGCCGCTGGAAACGCCCTCGGTGGAAAACATCGAGACCCTGCTTGGAAAGTACGGGGAAGAGGGCAACCAGCTCATCTTCAAGATTCTCAAGCGCGGTGTGCATGAGTCGACCGGCGAAGCCGACCTGGCGCTCCGTTACGACCTGACCGTGCCGCTGGCGCGTGTGATGGCCGAGCATCGGGCGAAGCTGCCGCGGCTCTTTCGCCGGTACCAGATTCAGCCCGTGTGGCGGGCGGACCGGCCGGGCCGCGGGCGCTTCCGCGAGTTCTACCAGTGCGACGTGGATATCACCGGCTCGACCTCGCCGGTGGTCGAGGCGGAACTGTGTGCCGCAGTCAGCGATTGTCTCGAGGCCCTGGGTTTTGCCGAGTTCACCATCCGCCTGAACCACCGTGGCGTGCTGCGGGCCGTCCTGGCCAGCGCGCAGGTGCCCGTGGAGAAGCACACGGATGCCCTGGTCGCGCTCGACAAGCTGGACAAGATCGGGCCGGACGGCGTGACCGCGGAGTTCGTGACGCGAGGGATCGACCCGGCCTGTGCCGCCCGCCTGCTCGGCTGGCTGGGGGCCGAGGTCTCGGACGACTGGTTGGGCCAGTTCGAGCGTGGTCTGGGTGACCTTGACGACCAGGGCCGCGCAGCCTTTGCCAACCTCCGCGAGATCATCCGACTGTCCATGGCGACCTCTGCGGGACGGCACCTGACGTTCGAGCCAAGTCTGGCGCGGGGCCTCTCCTACTACACCGGCGCCATCATGGAAATTGGCGTGCCAGACCTGCCTGGCAGCCTGGGCGGCGGCGGGCGGTACGACAACCTGGTGGGAATGTTCTCGAAGGAAGGCATCCCGTCCTGCGGGTTCTCGCTGGGGCTGGAACGCATTCTCGTGGTCATGGGCGAGCAGGGCCTGTTTCCGGCATCGGTTGCCGGCGCGGCCGCTGACGTCCTGGTGGCCACGATGCGGCCGGAGGACGCGGCCTATGCCATGCGCGTCGCCACCACCCTGCGGGGGCAAGGCCTGCGCGTCATGGTCTATCCGGACGCAGGTAAGATTCAGAAGCCGCTGAAGTACGCGGAAGAGGTGCGCATCCCGTGCGTGGCCATCCTTGGCGAGTCCGAGGTGGCGCGTGACGAGGTGACGCTGAAATTCCTGGCCTCACGTCACCAGGAGGTGGCGGGGCTGGAGCAGGCCGGCGCGGTGGCACGGCAACATCTGGGAGACGTACGTGGCTGAGCAGTTGGGCGGGTTGACGAGAACGCATACCTGTGGCGCGCTGCGCCTGGACGACGTGGACCGCGAGGTGGTGCTGCTGGGCTGGGTGCACCGGGTGCGCGACCTCGGCGGGGTGCTCTTCATCGACGTCCGCGACCGCGGCGGCGTGACCCAGGTGGTGTTCGACGTGGCCGATGACGACGCCATGATGGCGAAGGCCAAGCGGCTCCGGTCTGAATTTGTGGTCGGCATCGAGGGGCGCGTGCGCCGCCGCTCAGCAGAGACCGTGAATCCCAAGCTCGAGACGGGCGACGTGGAAGTGGTGGTCAGCCGATTGACCGTCCTGAACGAGGCGAAGACACCGCCGTTTCCGGTGGCTGAGGACAGTCCCGTGTCAGAGGACGTCCGCCTCCGGTATCGGTACATTGACCTGCGCCGTCCCCGCCTGCAGTCGAACATCGGCCTGCGTCACCGCGTGATGATGGTGATGCGCCGATACTTCGACGACAACGGATTCTGGGAAATCGAAACGCCCATCCTCACCAAGTCGACGCCGGAAGGCGCGCGCGACTATCTGGTGCCCAGCCGTGTGCATCCGGGGGAGTTCTTTGCGCTGCCCCAGTCGCCCCAGCTCTTCAAGCAGATCCTGATGATTTCGGGCATGGACCGCTATGTCCAGATTTGCCGGTGTTTCAGGGACGAAGACCTGCGCGCCGATCGGCAGCCCGAGTTCACGCAGGTGGATATCGAGATGGCCTTCGCGCGGCCCGAGACCATCTTCGACCTCATCGAACCGCTGATGAAGGATGTGTTTCGAGTGATCGGCAAGGAGATCACCACGCCGTTCCTGCGGATGTCCTATGCGGAGGCCATGGCGGTCTACGGGTCCGACAAGCCGGATCTGCGGTGCGGCATGCCGATCCAGGACATGCGCGAGGTGTTCCGCGACTGCCCGTTCCGGGTGTTCAAGGAGATCATCGCGGGCGGCGGCACCGTGCGCGGCTTCGTGGTGCCGGACGCAGGCGGCTATTCCCGCAGTGAGGTCGATGGCATCGTCGACGAAGCCAAGGCACTGGGCGCGACGGGCCTTGTCTGGGCGCGCCGCGCTGAGGACGGCACCATCACCAGTTCGGTCATGAAGGCCCTGGGCGAAGAGTCGATTCGCGCTGCGCTGGATGCCGCGGGCGTGGTGAATGGCGGCATCCTGCTGATGGCGGCTGGTGAGCCGGACGCCACCTCCAAGCTCCTGGGGCAGATTCGCCTGTCGCTGGCCAAACGGAAGGGCATGCTGAACCCGGAAGACTATCGCTTCCTCTGGGTGGTCGATTTCCCGTTGCTCGACTGGGATCCGGAAGAGAAGCGCTTTGTGGCGATGCACCACCCGTTCACTTCGCCGGTGGACGAGGACCTCGCCGTGATGGCCACCGAGCCGGGCAAGGCGCGCGCGAAGGCCTACGACCTGGTGCTGAACGGAAGCGAAGTGGGTGGCGGCAGCATTCGTATCCATGACGCCGCCCTCCAGAGCCGCATCTTCGAGCTGCTGAACATCAGCGAGGATGAGGCGAAGAAGCGCTTCGGCTTCTTCGTCGAAGCGCTGGAGCATGGCACCCCGCCGCACGGCGGACTGGCGCTGGGGCTCGACCGCCTGGTGGCCATTCTCGCCAACGAGAACTCGATCCGCGAAGTCATCGCGTTCCCGAAGACGGCCACGGCCGTCGACCTGATGTCCGGTGCGCCGTCGGAGGTTGATCCCCGACAGCTCCGGGAGCTTCACATCGCCACGCGCACCTGAGCTGATGCGGAAAATCGAGCTGCCCGGTGACGGGCTCGAGGCGCTGTTCGGACCGCATGACGCCAACCTGAAACACATCGAGTCGCTACTCGGTGTCCGTCTGAGCACGCATGGTCAGACCCTGGTGGTGGACGGCGACCGCGAGACCGAGCGTCAGGTCGCCCTCATCTTCGATCAGCTCCGGGGCCTGGTCGGGGAAGGCTATCCGCTCGGCCAGGGTGATGTGAAGACCGCCGCGCGGCTGCTCATCGACAGCCCCGATCTCGACCTGAAGGACTACTTCCTCAAGGGCGGGCCACGCGCGGCCGGCCGGCGGCGCGTGGCACCCAAGAGCGTCAACCAGCGCCGCTACCTCGACACGATCGATCAGTGCGACGTGGTGTTCGGCGTGGGCCCGGCCGGCACCGGCAAGACCTATCTGGCCATGGCGCAGGCCGTCAGTTACCTGCTGGCCAAGAAGGTGACGCGCATCGTCCTCGCGCGGCCGGCCGTGGAAGCGGGGGAGAAGCTCGGCTTTCTGCCGGGGGACCTGACCGAGAAGGTCAACCCGTACCTGCGCCCGCTGTACGACGCGCTGTACGACATGCTGGATGCCGAGAAGGCGGCCCGCCTGATCGAGCGCGGCACCGTGGAGGTGGCCCCGTTGGCCTTCATGCGCGGCAGAACGCTCAACGATGCCTTCGTCATCCTCGACGAGGCGCAGAACGCGACCTCCGAGCAGATGAAGATGTTTCTGACTCGCCTGGGCTTCGGCTCGAAGGCGGTGATCACCGGAGACATCACGCAGATCGATCTGCCTGGAGGGCGCTCGGGTCTTGTGGAGGCGTTGAAGGTAGTGCGGGACGTCGAGGGCATCGGGTTTGTCTACTTCGATGACAAGGACGTCGTGCGCCACAAGCTGGTCCAGCAAATCGTCCGAGCCTACGACGCCTACGGTGCGCAGGGCTCTGGTATTCCCCAGGCGTCCCAGGTCGTCCGTACCTCATGACGACTGCGCGCAGTGGGCTGGCTCGTGGCGCCAGGCAACTCCAGGTGGAGGTCGTGACGGGTCGTACGACCCTGCGGTCGCCCGGGCTGGCCGCCTGGCTGGTGGCAGCCGCGCCGGCCGGAGCCCGCGGTCTGGTGACCATTGCGCTGGCCGGAGACGCGCGGGTACGGGCGCTCAACCGGCGCTTCCTCGGCAAGGACCGCGCGACAGACGTGTTGTCGTTCCC
>JAKFYA010000436.1 GCA_021731095.1 Acidobacteriota bacterium
TTTGTCCGAGCAGGCCAAGCATGATGCACTGGCTGGCGCGGCGGCGCTTGTGATGCCGTCCTATTTCGAGAGCCTGTCCATGGTCTTGCTGGAGTCCTGGGCCGCCTCGAGGCCCGTGCTGGTCAACGGGAAGTGCGATGTGCTGCTGGGCCAGTGCCTGCGCAGCCGCGGCGGACTCTACTACGATGACGCGGCAGAGTTCTGCGGCGCGCTGGACCTTCTGCTTGCACAGCCGGAAATGGCCGACGCTCTTGGCCGGAACGGGCGGACCTTCTGTGAAGAGCGCTACGCGTGGCCGGTGGTCGAGGCACAATACATGGACATGTTCGAACGACTTGACCGGGAGCCCGCCGCCACCAGGCGGATCCCATCCCCGGGCTGGCTGGCGCGCCGCAGCCGAACCAGGCGCCCGGCGCGCGACGTGGTGGCGTCAGCTACTACCGGACCAGTGGTGAACGAAGAGGACGCACTGCGGTGAAACTGGCGCTCATCACACCGCGCTATGGCGCGGAAATCACGACCGGTCCCGAGTACGCCTGCCGGCGGCTCGCCGAGCAACTGGCTGGGCGACACAGCGTGGAGGTCATCACGACCTGCGCCCAGCGTGCGGACACCTGGGCCAATGCGGGACCTGAGGGAACGGACCGCGTGCGTGGCGTCATCGTCCGCCGCTTCGCCGCCATACCCGCGCACGATGTGCAGGAGACCACGCGTCAGGCTGCGCGACTGTTTGAAGGGCTGGCCGGGCACGAAGCCGACATCGAGTGGGCTCGCCGTGCCGGACCGTGGAGCCCTGGACTCGTGGAGTTCCTCTCGCGCCAGGCCCGCAACTACGATGCGCTCGTCTTCTTTTCGTGGAAGCACGCCACGACACTGCAGGGCATCCGGGTCGCACCCGAGCGCAGCATTCTGGTGCCCTGGCTCGAGCTCGAACCTGCGTTGCGCCTCGGACTGGCCAGCGACACGCTCGCCACTCCGGCCGGCATGGCCTTCCTGTCGGCCGCCGAGCGCCGCCTGGCGCGCCTCTATGCGCGAAGACCACCTGCCCACGACGAGGTGATTGGTCTCGGCGTCGCACCGCCAGCCCTGCAGACCTATCCGCGCATCCAGCTGGAGCCGGAAGAGCAGCCAGAAGCCGACGACACCGAGGATCCCGAGCCGACGCCACCCGATGAGTGGGCCAAGCCCCATCTGACGCGACCGGGTTCCCCCTTCCGGCGGCGGCGCAAGCTGGACGGCAAGCTGGTGATGTATGGCGGACGGTTCAGCACTGCGGGTGGCTGCGAAGAGATGTTCGAGTACTTCGATGCCTACGCCGCTGCCTATCCGGACGAGGCATCTCTGGTCCTGATGGGGCCGAAGATGATGAAGGTGCCACCGGGACGCGCGGTCGTGATGGGCGGCATGCTCACCGATCGCGAGCGCCTGGCCGCATTCGAGGCGGCAGACGTCACCATCGCCCCTTCAGCCGGGGACCTGTGCGCCGAGGCCGTGCTCGAGAGTCTCTCCGCCGGCACTCCGGTCCTGGCCAGTGCTGCCAACGCCGCGGCGGTCGAGCACTGCCGCCGGTCGAATGGCGGTCTCTTTTACGCGAATCGGGACGAGTTCGTCGAAGCCCTCCACGAGCTGGCCAGCAACGACACCCTGCGGGAGGCCCTGGGTCTGGCCGGGCGCGAGTATGCCGGGCAGCACTACCGGTGGGACGCCGTCATCGGCCGCCTCGACCGCCTGGTCACACGGCTCAGACCCAGCTAGTCCTCGTTGAGGCCCTGCGAACCCATCAGCGACGTGGGCGTGGCGCTGCCGGCGCCACGCCGCTTCTTCGGGTGGATGTCGTAGCGCTTGATCATCTCATTCAGCGTCGTCGGCTTGATCCGCAGCAACTCTGCGGCGCGCTTCTGCACGCCTCCTGCGGCATCCAGCGTGGACTCGATGAGGCGCTTCTCGAAGTCGGTGATCACGTCCTTGAATGACAGCCCTTCGGGCGGCACCACCACGCGCGGCATGGCGAAGGTCGGCGCCTGTCGCACATGGTCCGGAATCAGGTCGACATCGATTCGCTGACTCGTGGCCAGCACGACCGCGCGCTCGATGACGTTCTCCAGTTCCCGCACATTGCCTGGCCAGTCGTAGTCGAGCAGAAGGTCCAGCGCCTGGGGCGTCAGTTCCAGCACCCCGCGACGGTTCTCCTCCGCGTACTTCTCGAGGAAGTGCTGGGCCAGCAAGGGCACGTCCTCCTTGCGATCACGCAGCGAGGGCAGCACGACGTTGATGACGTGAAGACGGTAGTAGAGGTCTTCGCGGAATCGGCCATCGGCCACCATGGCCTTCAGATCGCAGTTGGTCGCCGCCACAATCCTGACATCGACCTTGATGGTCTCCATGCCGCCCAGCCGCATGAACTCGCGTTCCTGCATGAGGCGAAGTAGCTTGGCCTGGGTCTCGAGGGCGATGTTGCCGATTTCATCGAAGAAGATCGTGCCGCGATCGGCGGCGTCACAGAGCCCCTTCTTCGCGTAGACCGCGCCCGTAAACGCGCCCTTCACATGGCCGAACAGCGTCGACTCGAGCAGATCCGGAGGCAGGTTGCCCGAGTTCACCGTGACGAACGCCCGGCCGGAGCGATCGGGGCAGTTCTGGTGCACGGCTCGCGCCACCAGCTCCTTGCCGGTCCCGCTTTCGCCCGTGATGAGAATGGTGGACCGGCTTGGCGCCGCCTGAATGATCAGGTCGAACACCTGGCGGATGCGACCACTGCGCCCGATGATGCCGGAGAAGCGATGGGACTGCGCCTGCAGATTCTGGCGGAGCGTGGTGTTTTCGCGCGCCAGACGCCGCTGCTCGATGGCATTGCGGAGCACCAGCAGCACTTCGTCGTTCTTGAACGGCTTGGTGATGTAGTCGAAGGCACCGCGCTTCATGGCGGCAATCGCATTCTCGACCGAGGCGAACGCGGTGATCATCAGCACCGGCAGACTGTCATCCAGGCGCCTGATCTCGTCCAGGACCGCCATGCCGTCCATGCCGGGCATCATCAGATCCACAATCATGGCGTCGAGCTGCGTCGACCGCGCCACATCGAGGCCGTCGGCGCCTGAGGCCGTGACACGCACGTCATAGCCTTCTCGCGTCAGCAGCGTCTCGAGGATCTCGCGCATGATCTCCTCGTCGTCGACAATCAGAATCGTGCCGCGGGAATGTTGGGCCATGGGGCTTCGGGTCACTGGGCGCGCGCGGCGCGTTCTGACTGCGCCCCATCATGGAATGTCACGGTAAAGCGCGTACCCTGGCCCACCGTGCTCTCGCAGGCCAGCGTGCCACCATGCTCCCGCACGATGCCGTAGGTGATGGACAGCCCCAGACCGGTGCCTTGACCCGTGCCCTTGGTGGTAAAGAAGGGGTCGTAAATCCGCGCCATGTTCTCGGGCGCGATGCCGGAGCCGGTATCCGAGACGTCGGTAATCACGCGGCCATCTTCCTGGCGCGTCGCGATGGAGAGCCACCCGCCTCTGGGCATGGCGTCACGGGCATTGAGGAACAGGTTCAGAAACACCTGCTGCAGCGTGTGCTCGGCACCAAGCACCCGCACAGGCCCGGTGGCCAGCTCCCGGCGCACCTTGATGTTGGCAATCTCGAGCTGGTGCTCGAGCAGCGCCAGCACATCCTCGATGATGGCATTCACGTCCACCGGCGCCCGCTCCGTCATGCCAGCGGCCGCGGGCCGGGACAGGTTCAGGAGCGAGTTCACGATCTTGGCCGCCCGGAACGTCTGCCGCTCGATCTTCTCCAGCAACCGCGTGCGCGGATCGTCTGCCGCTGCCCCTTCAAGCAGCATCTGGGTGAAGCTGGAGATGCCCGTGAGAGGCGTATTCACTTCGTGCGCCACACCTGCCGCCAGCACCCCGATGGAGGCCATTTTCTCCGAAATCTGGAGCTGTTCCTCCATCTGCACCCGGCTGGTGATGTCGGCCAGCATGGCAATGGTGCCTCCGGCCTCGGCAATCAGGCCGTCGGTCGACCGCAGCGGCGCCACCGTGGCGTTGACCAGCAGCGTCCGCGGCTCCTCGGGCCCGCGCGTGGTCAACCGCAGGTGCGAGAGCGTGGCGCCATCCGGACTGTCGCGCCGTGCGGCACGCACGGCATCCACGACCGGCGCTTCAAACAGTTCGTCCAGCGTGTGACCAATGGCGTCCTCCGCCAGCACGCCGTACATCCGGACCAGGGCGCTGTTCCAGCGCACCACCCGGTCGTCCGCATCAGTCACCAGCACACCGTCCTCAAGGGATTCGACGATGTTCTGGTTGAAGGACCGCATCCGGTCGAGCTCATCCGCCTTGTCACGGAGCTGGCGATAGAGTCGGGCATTCTCGAGGGCCGTCGCAATCTGACCTGCAACAGCGGAGAGGAGCGCGAGGTCTTCGCTGTTGAGGGGCTCGCCACTCTGTTTCCGGCCCACGGCCAGCACGGCGACGGAGCCGCCCTTGGCGCCGCACGGCACGAAGTAGAAAAGACCGGCATCGCGCCAGAACTCGATCTCTTCGGCGGAAAAGCGGCCGACGGCCAGCGGGTCGTCCAGGGTCACCACGTGGCCCGCTCGCAACCGGGCGGCAATCGGACTGTCGGCTGGAAGCGCGGGTGCCTCACCCGTGAATCCTGCAGTGCTGAGCGGCAGGAACCGCCCTTCAACGTCGTCGGCCAGCGACAGCGCGATCCGCTCGACCAGCAACGTCTCGGATACGCGTGCCACCAGGCGGGAGGCCAGCCGGTTCAGGTCGAGGTCGCTGTTCAGGTCGCGGGCAAAGCCCACGAGTGCACGACGATAGTCGTAGCGGTCGCGATAGAACGCCCGGTCCAGGCCGTTCTGGACCACTTCCTTCACGGGCGGCGCCAGGAGCAGAGCGACCAGGGTGGCGAGGAGCGCAATGATCCAGTTGTGCTCGCTGTCTCCAGGCAGCGACAGCCACTCCACGACCTGAAGCAGCAGCGCATACATCGCCACGACCACGGCCAGCGCCGCCACCGAGGTCAGCGCCCGCTTCACGATCACCTCGATGTCCATCAGGCGATAGCGGACGATGGCGCAGGCATACGCCATGGGCACCAGCCCCAGGGGAAGCACCGAAAGCTCCATGGGGAGAGACGGCCGGACTCCCAGCGAATAGGGAAGTGCGTAGGCCACCGCGAACGGGGCGCCGCCCAGTGTCGTGCCCCACGCAATCCAGCTCGACTGGCGGCGCGCGGTCACGGTGCCCGCCTCGCGGAGGGACCGTGCCATCACCACCAGCCCGACGCCAATGCAGAGGGCGAGGTAGAGGTAGTGGAAGCGCTCCACAGCCTGCATGCCGGCGTCAAAACCGGCCCCGCCCTCAAGGATGACCAGGGCACGGGTGACGCCAAGCGCCAGGGCCATGAGGTACATCACGGGCACGGCGATACCCGAAGCCCGTCCCCGCCAGAGTGGCCGGTGCACCGGAAAGACCAGCGAGAAGTGCAGGAACAGGGGCGGCAGCAGCAGCCGCGCGACGGCGTCAGCCCAGTAGAAGAACCAGTCGAGGCGATCCAGGCGGCCACTGAAAGAGAACGTGAACACGCCGAAGAAGGCGACGGATAGCCAGAAAAAGTGCAGCGTGGCGGCATCGTGCGGCCGCCGGAGCCGGACCGAGGTGCCCACCAGCAGCGTGAAGATGCCGACAGCCGCAAGAATGAAATAGAGCGGCAGGGCCGCACCTGGCGCCGCGGCGCCAGACGCAGGGTCCGCAGACCCGAACCCGGCCAACGTGACGCACGCCGAGCTGACGCTGGCCACGGCG
>JAKFYA010000351.1 GCA_021731095.1 Acidobacteriota bacterium
CTCAGCGCCGCGTCGCTCGGTCGCAGCGTGCGCGGGTCGAGCAGGTGGCTGTAGGTGTGACCGTCCCGGACAAAGAAATTGTGGTACCCGCCCGAGGTGGCCACGGCGCCGCCGTCCACGGTCAGCACACCCAGCAACTGGTCGGGATGGTCGGGGTCTTCAATGCCCACCTGCCACACGGGGCGCGTGGTGGGCTTGCCTACCAGATACTGGTTGCCGCCCGCATCAATGAAGCCGGCATAGCCTCGACGACGCAGCACGCCGCCCGCCAGCTCCACGGCAAACCCCTTGGCAATGCCGCCCAGGTCCAGCTCCACGCCGGGGCGACGGAACGCCACGGTGTGCGCCTGTGCGTCCAGCACCAGCTTGTCCTGGCCCACCACGGCCCGCACGCGCTGCAGCTCGTCTGCTGTGGGCACGTGCGGCTGCTTGTCGTGAAAGCCCCACAGCCGCACCAGCGGCCCCACGGTCATGTCAAACGCGCCGTGGCTGTCGCGGCTCACGCGCTGCCCCGCCACCAGCACGTCCCACAGCGGCGCACTCACCGCCACGGGGTGCCGCGCGGCCTCGCGGTTCACGCGGGCCAGCTCGCTGTCTGTGCGGTAGTTGCTCATCAGCCGGTCCACCTCCACCATGGCGGCAAAGGCGTCGTTGATGACGGCAGTGCGCGAGGCCGGGTTGCCGCCGGTCACCTCAATCGCGATCGAGGTGCCCATCAGATAGCGGTGCACGCGAGTCGACAGCGGCGACTCGGCGTGCGGGGTGGCCGCGGCCAGAACGACCAGCAGTGCCACCGCCGTCACCAGCCGCACGGACACGGCACCGCGGCGGCCACGTGCCGGCATCGGCATCAGTGGTGGCCCAGCGGCAGGCGAACCCCCAGGGTCAGAATGCCGGCCTCGAACTTCGTGGTGGCGCTGTAGAACTCATACTGCGCCGTCAGCGCGGTGCCGGCCGGGAACATCATGAAGCTGTCCTTCGGCTTGAAGATCACGCGGCCGGTATAGAGATTCGAGTCGAACGGGAAGATGCGGAAGTCGGCCGTGTAGAACTCCGGCTGCCCCGTGTAGGACGGCTGGTAGAACGACGCGCCGGTCTGTTCGTGGCGGCGGTAGATGCCGCTCAGCGTCAGGCGCGGGCTCATCTCGCGCGACAGGCCGACAGACCAGGTATTGGCCGTCACGTCCCAGTCGTCCACATAGCGGCGCACGTCGGCCTCGAAGTATGTGCGGGCTGGCAAGGCCTGCCGCACGCGCGCGGTCAGGGCGTGGCGCGTCCGGACCTCGGGATGGATGCCCACCATGCGCACCCCGTCCACCACCGCGCGCAGGAACGGGTTCGACTGATAGCCGGTGATGTGGCTCAGCTCATACCCCACCTGCGCAATGGTGGTCTTGGACAAGGTCTGGGTGAGCGTGCCGTAGGCGGCATGCGAGAACTGGGTTTCGCGGTCTTCGGTCGGGTGCAGCATGGGCCGGTTCAGCGAGAAGGCATAACCGCCGGCCACGGTGGTGTTGGCTTCGTTCAGCGTGCGGGTGATGGAGGTGTTGGCCGTGACGGCGTCGTAGAAGGCTTCCTTGCTGTACTCGCCGCCCACGGCCACCTTGGTGTCGCCATACTTCTTCAGCAGCGTCAGGCCCGCGAAGCCGCGTGCGTTGTGGGCGCCTTCGCTGTGGCAGCGCACGCAGGAATCCGACGCCGCGCTGATGGCATCCACGCCAAACGAGGCCCGCAGCGTCGTGCGGTCGGTGAAATCGCGGGTGAGGTCGCCGCTCGGGCTCAGCACGGTGACCCCACGCGAGTCGGTGAAGGTGTGAAACTGCACGCCCAGCGTCTCAGGCTCGGCCTGTTGCGCCCAGGGACGGCCGCCCGCCACCAGTAGCCCGAAGGCCAGCACGCCGGCCAGCGCAAGCGCGGCGGTCCGGGGACGGAGCGCCCTACTTGCAGCCACAGCCGCCTCCCTGCAAACCCGCGCCGCCAGACGCGCCTTCGCGCGACTCCTGCCAGTGGCCCGCAAAGGCGGCCATGGCCGGGTCTGGCGCAAACTGCATGCACTCGCTGGCCAGGCGACCACGCTGCCACGGCCGCACCGTAGCGCACCCGGTGGCCACCAGGGCGGCCACGACGACCGCCAGCCCACACGTCAGTCGACATAGCGCGTTCATTCGGCAGGCTCCGCGAGCAGTTGCTCGATCTGGCGGCGCAGCTCGGCCACCGCTTTCTCGGTAAATCCTTCGTGGGTGAACCGGATCACACCCCGGCGATCAATCAGGAACGAGGTCGGCATGGCCTTGGCCGTGAACCGCGTGGGTGTCTGCCCTTTGGGGTCCAGCAGCACGCGCAGTTGCAGGTCGCGCCCTTTCAGGAAGGCCTCCACGTCGCCCTTCCCTTCATCCACACTCACGGCCAGCACCTCGAACCCCCTGGCGCGATAGTCGCGCACCATGGCTTCATACGCAGGCAACGAGGCCTTGCACGGCGGGCACCACGTGGCCCAGATGTCCAGCAACACCACGCGGCCCTTCAACGACGCGAGCGACACGACAGCCCCGGTCCGGTCTGGCAGACTCAGCTCCGGCGCCGGACGATCCACGGGCGCGGCAGTGGCGGTGGCCCCAGGCAGCAGGGCCAGCCCCAGCGCACACGCACGCAGCCACAGGCGGAACGGCCCCGGATTCGGTCTCATCAGCGTCACAGTCATCGGGTCTCCGCCGCGCGGTTGTCTACCACCCAGGCGCGCACCAGCTCGGCCTTGGCGGCGGCATTGCCGCTCCAGTAGCGATACATGCTGGCGTTGCGCTGGGCGGTCACCACCAGGCGGCTCCGCGCACTGCCTGCCACCACGCCGCGCATCACGCCGGCGTACGTGCTCATGTTGTAGTTGCCGTCGGGACGCGAGCCGGAATGGCAGCGCACGCAGTCGGCCTGAAAGATGGGCGCCAGGTCTGGCGTATAGGCCACGGTGGCTGCCGTCACCGGCGCCGTGGGCGTGGTCGGTGTGGTCGGTGCGGTGGGAGTGGTCGGGGTGGTGGGCGTCGTCGCACCAGACTTGTCGTCGGACGAACTGCCCCCAAGTGACGACGGTCCCAGGGATGCGCTATCCCCGACATCAGTCGCCGGCTGTCGCGTGACGCAGGCCTGGGCCAGCGTGAACACAGCGACAAGTCCGACAACAAGACACGCAGTTCGAGTGGGCACAGGTGACATCCTTGCCCGTGGCTACAGCAAACGCCGGTCCAACTGAGGTTCCCGGCATCCCCCTCTGACAGGAGGCTGGTATCGTCGTCGGCTCAGGACAGGCGCTGGGGAAAGGTGTCACCCACGTGTGCCATTTTTCGCAGATGTCGTACCGGGATCGTTATCGGGCCGCTGGCTCGTCGAGCAGTTGCTCGATGACTTTCCGGTACTGTGGCACGTTGCCAGGATGAAAGCCCTCCACGTCGAGGCGGATATAGCCGTCGCGGTCGATGAAGAAGGTCGAAGGAATCTGGCGCGTCCGGAAGGCGCGGGCCGATACCTGGGTCGGGTCGAGCAGCACGCGCAGGCCAAGAGGATGCGTCTTGAGGTAGCGCTCCACCACGGCCGGGTCCTCGCCTACGCTCACGGCCAGCACCTCGAAGCCACGCGACTGATACTGGCGCAGCAGTCCCTCGTACGCCGGCAACGACTGCCGGCACGGCACGCACCACGTGGCCCAGAAATCCAGCAGCACCACCTGGCCACGCAACCCGGCCAGCGACACGGGCCGTCCCGCGCGGTCCATCAGCGTCAACGGCGGCGCCAGTGGGGCGGACTCGGGCTCCTGCGCGCCCAGTGTCCCCACGCCGAATGTGCCGGCGCCCGCCAGACCCAGCAGCGCCACCAGGATGGCGCCTCGGAGGCGACGACCTCTCCGTGTTCGGGGCATCATCGCGGGGCATCCCCCAGTCGCACGCGGCCGGCGCCATAGGGACCGAACGCCGGCGTCTCAGGCGCAATCACTTCCACGGAGATGTCGTCGCCGTCCACCGTCACGACCACGAAGTGGTTAGGGTTCTCGGCCACCGTGCGGCCGGGACGGACGAGATGCTCGAGCGACACGTGCTGGGACTGATTGGCCCTGACATACGCACTCAGGTCGGGCTCGGCCGTGTACACGTCGGTCGGGGCGCCGCCGCCACCAGTGACCAGGTGATCCATGCGCCGGTGACGGCCGCCGCCGTCGTCATAGCGCTCCACCCAGTGCTCCAGGAGGTGTTCGTGGCCCGCCAGCGTCATGCGTACCCGGTGCGCCCGGAACAGCGGCAGATAGCGGTCACGAAATACGCGCGGCGCCGGCTCCAGCGTTCGACCACCATGGCGGCCCGAGCTGAAGGGCGGGTGGTGAAACACGGCAAACACGTGCGTGTAGCGTCGGCGGTCAAGGCCTTCCAGTTGCGCCTGCACCCAGGCGAACTGGCGCGCGTCATCAGGCACCTGCGAGTCGAGAAACAGGAAGAAGGCGTTGCCATATCCGACGGCGTAGGTGGGATAGCCCTGAAGGCGTCTGGGCGAACCCTCTGGCGGCAGGACGTGCGTCAGTGCGCTGAGGCTGTTCCGCAGACCAGCCCTGCGCGAGGGCGTGCCGAGCGCGCCATAACTGACGTCGTGATTCCCGACGGCGAAGTAGTACGGCACATCGCCCTCACGCGTCAGCCGGTCCACCACTGGCACAAAGCTGACGTTCCACTGCTGCGCGGTGCCGCCGTCCATCACGGCATCGCCGGTCTGCACGGCCAGACGGACGGGATAACGGCTGCGGGCGCGCCTGCCCACTTCGCCCAGCATCGCCTCCACCAGACGGGCATGACGCTGTTGGACCTCTCGGCCATCCTTGACGGGCAGCAGCCGCGGAATGAGCGAGTTCTCGCAGCGGGTGTCGCCGTAGACGAGGAAGGAGAAGCGCCGCAGATGTGCGGTCGCGGATTCCGGTGGCAGTGGATGCGCCGGCGCGGCGATGGGCCGCGCCAGCGACGGATCAGGGAGGGACTGTCTGGCGCCAAGCGCGACACCAGACAGCAGGGTCGCGGCGACGGCAAAGAGCGCCAGCCCGCGACCGTGTCTCACGGCCTAATCCGCCTCGGAGGCGAGCAGGTCCGCATAGTCCGCCATGGCCGCTTCCACGACCTTCGTCGCCTGCACCACGCCGTAGACGTCCTGCACCTTGATTTGCGCTTCGGCGCCAGGCACCAGTTTGTAGGTGGCGAAGTAGTGCTGAATGCGCTCGGACAGAATGGGCGGCAGCGCGGCCAGGTCGGTCACCTGGTTCCAGACATAGTCCCCTTCAAGCACCGCGATGATCTTGTCGTCGGCCTCGCCCTTGTCGAGCAACTGGATGCCGCCCAGGATGCGCGCCGGCACAATCACTTCCGAGTGGGAGATGGGACGCTCGCTGATGACGCAGATGTCGAGCGGGTCGCCGTCGCCCTTCGCGGCGCCGGGACACAGCGCGGCCACGCGAGCACCGCAGTAGGTCTGCGGAATGAAGCCGTACAGCGCCGGCGGCTGCGACGAAGTGCGCTGCGGGCGGTCGACGCGGAGATATCCGCTGAGCTTGTCGATCTCGTACTTGATGGTATCGAACGGCGTGATCTCGATATAGGCGTTCACGAACACCGGAGGCTGACGTCCGACTTCAAGGCCATGCCAGGGATGGGGACGCCACTGCGAAAACTTTGGAATCTGCACGCTTCACCTTACCAGTTCACCGGACAGGGCGTCGAACCCGCCCGCCAGTGAGGGGGCCAAAACACAAGAGGGC
>JAKFYA010000152.1 GCA_021731095.1 Acidobacteriota bacterium
CGTGGGGTGGTCACGGCCCTAGTCTGCAACAGAGGACGGGGGGTAAGCTACTCTCATGCGCCTTTCACTCCCCGTCTGCCTCTGTGCGGCGGCGCTGGTGGCCGGTTGCCAGGCCCCCGCCCCCTCCGCCACACCGTCCACCTCGACCCCGGCTGCCAAGCCCGAGCGCCGCTATCTGCTGGACCGGGTGGAGGACGTGGCCGTCGTCCAGTACTACGCCGATGGCTTCGAGGCGCTCCCCCTGCGGGACAAGACCCTCATCTGGCACCTCTACCAGGCCGCCATTGCCGGGCGCGACATCTATTACGACCAGAAGCACCGCGACGCCCTGGCCATGCGGACCCTGCTTGAAGGCGTGGTCGCCTTCCCCGCCCACGTCGACCCGAAGACGCTGGAAGCGGTGCAGGACTACGCCACGCTCTTCTGGGTGAACTCTGGCCCCTACAACAACCACTCGTCCCGCAAGTTCGTGCTGAAGACGACACCGCTGGCCTTTGCCGCCGCCGTGCGGGCCGCGGCCGCCGACGGCGCCCGCTTCCAGTTGCCGGAGGACGAGACCTCCGAAGCCGCGGTGAAGCGGCTGGAACGGATGTTCTTCGACCCGGCCTACGACGCCGTGGTCACCAACAAGACGCCAGGTCCCGGCCAGGACATCCTGACCGGCAGCGCCAACAACCTGTACAGCGGCGTGCGCATGGCCGACCTGAAGGGGTTCACCGAGCGCTATGGCCTGAACTCGCGCCTCGTGAAGCAGGACGGCCGGCTGGTGGAAGAGGTGTATCGCCTGAACGGCCGCTACGGCGCCCAGATTGCCTCCATCACCAAACACCTGACGGCCGCCCTTCCGTTCGCCACTCCGCCCATGGCCGAGGCGCTCAAGGCGCTCATCCGGTGGTACGAGACCGGCGAAGACGCCGACCGCAAGGCCTACGACATCGCCTGGGTGAAGGACAACGCCTCGCCCGTGGACACGGTGAACGGCTTCATCGAGGTCTATGTGGATCCGCGTGGCGTCAAGGGAGGCTGGGAGGGCATCGTCTCCTACGTCAACCAGCCGAAGACCGCGCGCATCAAAGCCATTGCCTCCAGCGCCCAGTGGTTTGAAGACCACATGCCCTGGGACCCGAAGTACCGCAAGCCGAACGTCACCGGCATCATCGCCAACGCCATCGACGTGGTCATTGAAACCGGCGACAGCGGCCCCATCACGCCCATCGGCATCAACCTGCCGAACGACTCGGCCATCCGCGAGCAGTACGGCAGCAAGAGCGTGTCGCTGGCCAACATCAACGAGGCCTACGACAAGAGCTCGACCACCTCGTCCCGCGCCGAATTTGCCTGGAGTCCGGAAGAGGTGGCGCGTGCCGAGCAGTGGGGCACGCTGGCCGACGAACTGCACACCGACATGCACGAGGTGATTGGCCATGCCTCCGGCCGACTGTCACCCAGCATGAAGAGCGCGCCGAAGGACGCCCTGCGCGAGCACTACTCCGCCATCGAGGAGGGGCGTGCGGATCTGGTGGCGCTCTACTTCATCGGGGATCCGAAGCTGGTGGAGCTGGGACTGGTGCCGGCAGAGGGCGCTGCCGCCATTGCCCTGAACGCTTACGAGAGCTACACCCGGCAGGCGCTGGTGCAACTGCGCCGGGTGCGCGAGGGCGCCATTCTCGGCGAGGACCACATGCGCAACCGGCAGATGGTCGTCCGCTGGCTGCTGGCCAACACGAAGGCGGTGGAAGAGCGCGTGCGCGACGGCAAGCACTATCTGGTGATGGTGGACCCGAAGCTCTTCCGCGAGGGCGTCGGCCGCCTGCTCGCCGAGGTGCAGCGCATCAAGAGCGAGGGTGACTACGCCGCCGCGGCGAAGCTGATGGAGACCTATGGCGTCCGCTTCGACCCGGCGCTCCGCGACGAGGTCGTGCGCCGCGTCGACAAGCTGAAGTTGCCCTCTCTCACCGGCTTCGTACAGCCGAAGCTGACGCCCACCTACGGCCCAGACGGCCAGATCTCGGACGTGCTCATCAGCTACCCGATGAGCCTGCCCGACCAGATGCTGGAGTGGTCGGGCATGAAGGCGGCGACGCGCTGAGGCGGAGGACTCTCTCCGACAACTAGATGGCTGAGACGTCATGGCGGTCACCCTGACGAACGGTGCGCCGGCACTCAATTCGCCGGCACCTGAGAGCCCACGGCTGTACCCAGACGAGACCCACTCTTGAGAGACACGCCCCCTCATCGCCCGGCATATCTGGCGGGTGCCATCCTGAGACAGCTCGGGATTGCCGTGCTCAGATTTGCTTTCGTGACGCTGGGGGGCATCGTAATCGTCAACTTAAGTACCGGCGACTGGACTGTCCGCGGTGGAACGGAGACGACAATCTTCTTTCTCGTGGGCGTCGCACCAATCGTTTTTGCACTTGAAATCGTGGCGATGAGTGTTGGCTGGTGGAAGGGCACATGGCCACAGCGCAGCGCTGACTCTCATGGCGCCACCCATGACAAAGAGACGTAGAGAGTTCGGTGTGAGGTGCACTGCACGGTACGCTGGCGCCACTGCAACAAGGCGTGGCACCTGGGGACTCCTTGGCCGCAGCGCCACCGCCCACTGCGTCCCGCTTCAACCAGAAGGGCTACCAGCCGCATCGCAATGTTCTTTCCAAGGCGCGGTTCGATGGTACACGTCCCCGTCCGACAGACCATAGAACGGTCGACGTTCCGGACTGCGGACATTGGTCCCGAAACGAGACCTGACGTGGGTGCTGGAACACTCGGGACGTCTCGTGCTCTATGACGCAAGCGGACAGGTGCTCCTTCCGGTGGCCGCGCCGTAGCCTGGGCACGGAGGCGCGTGCCCTACGCGTCGTCCCGGTTCACCGTCTCCATCGAGAAAGCCGGGAGGCAGACGGCGATGTACTCGGCGCCGCCCTCTTCGGGGGTGCTGTAGCGGACCCACTCGCCTGGAGCGGTCACGACGGCCTGGCCGGCGCGCACGTCGAGCGTGCCGCTCTCGTGCTCCACGCGGACCATGCCGCGCAGCACCACGGTGATCTCCTCGAAGGTGGGGCGCTGGCCTGGCTCCAGCCAACCGGCAGGCGAGGTCATCTTCGCCACGCTCACGCTGGCGTGGCCCGAGTTCACGCGGCCGGCGAACTCTTCGATCTTCTTGGGCAACGTGCCAGCGGCGGCGACAACGGTCGGGGCGGCAATCAGTCTGGGCATCAGGGTCTCCTGCGGTGAGGCGCAACCACCTGCTCCAGCAGGTGGCGCAGCGCTTCGTCCATGGCCACGTCGGTGTCGGTGCCGCGCAGCACGGTCATCATGGTGCGCAACATCGGCTCTTCCTCACCAGATGTCTGCGAGAAGGCGCCGGTCCGCTCGTCCCAGTACAGTGCCACAAGGGGCGCCTGCGCCCCCTGTGCCAGCCAGCGACCGAGCGCGTCGCGCGTGTACCCATCCCACTCGTGCCGGCAGCAGTGCAGGAAGCGCGGCGTCACGAGGGTCACGCGCCCCATGAGGTCGTCCGCGACATACGGCGGCCGCAGCACGAACGGCACCGCCCACTCCCAGCTGGACTTGGGGGCACCGGCCAGCACCAGTGTGCCCGGTGCGGCGGCACGCACCGTGGTCTCCAGGTCGCGCACGGCCTGCTGCGAGAGCGCGGCGCGGTGGTTCCAGTCGCGCACGTCGGCGCGGAGCTGGGTGCCATACAGCGTGAGCAACGCCACGGCTCCGATGGAGGCCAGCGTCCGGCCCAACGTTGCAGGCCGCACGGCCGCCACCACGTCGAAGGCCACGCCCACGGTCACGGCAAAGCCCACGGCCGCCAGATACACATGACGCGGCGAGGAGTAGCCGGCCACCGCAATCGGCAGCAGGCCCAGAGCCATCCAGACCACGCCCCAGTACACGAACTGTCGTCCCGTGCGCCCGCGTCGCACACCAGCGCGCCACCAGGCCGCGGCCACCACAGCGACCACGCCACTCAGCACCGCCAGGCCGGGGCCGCTCGTCCAGGGTGCGGCCGCCTCCAGCCCGAACACCATGTGACGGAGATGCTGGCTCACCGTCGTCAGGAAGAACGTGCCCGTCCCCTCGCGCAGCGACGCTTCGCGCACGACGGCCCCGAAGAGCACATAGCGCAGCGCGAGGAAGCCCAGCGTCAGGGCGGCAAAGGGCAGGTAGGGCCTCAGCCACGCCCAGACGGCGCGGACATTCCACCGGGCGGGGCGTCGGCCCATGATCCAGTCGAACGCGACCAGCGCGGGTCCCAGCGTGATGGTGTTCTGCTTGGTGAAGAGCGCCAGGAACAGCCACACCAGTGCCCAGACGTACCGGCCCCGCTGCCCTTCGTCCGCACGCCACCGGACCCAGCAGAGGAAGGAGGCCAGATAGGCGAGCGTCGGCATGGAGTCCACGCGGCCCGTGATCCACGCCACGCTCTCAGACTGCACCGGCAGCGCCACGAAGATCAGCGCCGCCACCGTGGCCCCTGGCAGAGACAGACCTGCTGCCGCCAGGCCGAGTGCCAGGACCAGCAGGCCGTTCCCCGCGTGGAACGCAAGGTTGAGCGCGTGATGGGCCGTGGGTGTGGTGGCGCCCCAGAGCGAAGTGAGCTGGTAGGAGACGGCCGGGAACGGACGGATCTCGTCCGGCGTGTAGCCCCAGATGTGATCCATCCAGTTGCTGGTGAACCAGCGCGGGAAGTAGGTGGCCGACTTGGACGACAACAGCGCCACCACGCCGAAGTCGTCCTGCACGAAGTAGTTGTGCAGCGTCGACAGATACGGGACAACCGCCGCCAGCACCACCAGGACCGCGGATAGCCAGACAGCCGGCACTCCGCCACCGCTCCCGCGCCCCTGTCGCGCGCCCGCCGACGCCGCCGCCGTCATCCGCGAACTACTGCCCCAGCCCCACGCGGTGCATCAGAATCAGGCTCACCATGCGGAAGCCGGTTCGCAACGTGCCCGAGAGCGTGCCGGTAATCTTCGACTCGCCAACCCGACCGCGGTAGTTGACGGGCACCTCAATCACCTTGAGGCCGCGCTTCAGCGCCACAATCACCATGTCTGGCAGGAAGTGCGAACCGCCCACGCTCAGCTTGCCGAGGATCTGTTCCAGCGCGGGCCGACGCGTCAGGCGCAGGGTGCATCCGCAATCGGTCAGCGATGGACCGTCATGCAGCACCTGCAGCAACTTGGCCACGCCCCAGTTGCCCACGCGCAGGAACCAGCCCATGTTGGCCTGCTCCCAGATCAGCTCACGGGTGGTGCGCGTGCCGCACACCATGTCGAAGTCGCCGGCGTAGGCCAGCAGCTTCAGCACGTCGCGTCCGACGAACGTACCGTCGGGCTCGGCCATGATGACCAGATCACCGGTGGCTTCACGCAGGCCACGCCGCAGCGCGTGTCCATACCCCTGCTTCGTCTCGGTGACCACGCGTGCGCGGGTCAAGGCGGCCTCGGCTGCCGTCCGGTCGCGCGAGTTGTTGTCGACCACGATCACTTCGTCGACGACGCCGGGCAGGAAGAAGTCCTCCACCGCCGCGCGGATGTACTGCTCCTCGTTGTAGGCCGGAAACACCACGCTCACCGTCTGCCCGTCCCACATCGCCGTCAGTCCTTCCGCGCCACGACGAGCATCTGTCCGGCGCGCGGCCGTACGGGCGAGGCCAGATAGGCGCGCACCAGCCAGCCCCGCGGCTTCACGCTGGCGCCCTGCATGGAATAGGGCAGGAACTTCGGTTCGACATGCTCGATGGCAAAACCGACC
>JAKFYA010000048.1 GCA_021731095.1 Acidobacteriota bacterium
TGGTCAGTCTGGGTGCCGCGCTGGCAACACTGGTCGGGCTCTTCGCGGGCGGCATGCCGGGCGGCGATCCGGCCGGACTCAGCCGCGTGATGCAGGGGGTGGTCGCCGGCATCGGCTTCATCGGCGGCGGCGTGATCATGCACCGCGACGACCCGAAGGGCGTGCACGGACTCGCGACCGCCTCATCCATCTGGGTTGTGGCGGCGGTCGGTATGGCGGCCGGATGCGGGTTGTGGCGCGCGGCCACCATCTCTGTGGCGCTGGCGCTGCTGGTGCTGGTGGTGGGAGGCCCGATAGACCGGGCCCTGCACAGGATTGAAGCGGGTGGGGAAGCCGCCGAGGGCGGCGACGCCCCCGGACGCTAGTTCACTTTCAGCAGTTCGATGTCGAAGACCAGCATGCCTTTGGGGCCGCCGCCTTCGGCATAGGCCAGCGCCTGCGGAATCCAGAAGCGGGTCTTCTCGCCTTCCACCATCAGCTGCACGCCTTCCGTCCAACCCTTGATGACGTCGTCCAGGCCGAAGGTTGCCGGCTGGCCGCGCATGACCGAGCTGTCAAACATCTTGCCGTCCACGGTCCAGCCCGTGTAGTGCACTGTCACGCGGCTGGTGGAGTAGGGCTTCCTGGCGCCGATGCCGGGCTGGATCACTTTGAACGCCAGCCCTGTGGCCGTGCGCCTGGCGTCGTCCGGCACCTTCGCCACGTCGGGCGGCGCCACGGTGGGCGAGGTCTCGGCGCTCAGCAGCTCGATGTCGAACACCAGCGGGCCAGCCGGGCGCCCCTTCTGACCGTTGTACGCGAGCGCCTGGGGAATCCAGCAGCGCCGTTCTTCGCCCACGGACATCAGCGTGACGCACTCGCGCCAGCCGGGAATCACGTTGCTCAGCGGAAAGCGGGCCGGCGCGTTGCGGGTCTTCGTGCTGTCCAGCAGCTTCCCCTCTGCGGACCAGACCGAGTAGTGAGCCGAGATCACGTCGTCCGCAGTGGCCTTGCGTGCGTCCGAACCAGCCTTGAGCTGCTGGCTGACGAGTCCCGACGGGGACTTGATCGCATCGGCAGGCGGCGTCTTGAGATCGGCTGGTGCGGCAGGTCCCTGCGCGAACGCAGTGCCGGTGCACACCACGACGGCGACGCCGGCGACGAGACGGACCAGGGTGGATGTCAGCGTCACATCAGACCTCGAGGAGCATGTGGCCGGGGTCTTCGATCAGGCTCTTGATCGTGACCAGGAACTGCACGGCCTCGCGGCCATCGACGATGCGATGGTCGTAGCTGAGAGCCACACCCATCACGGGGCGAATCACGATCTGCTTGTCGACCACCACCGGCCGCTCGGAAATCTTGTGGAGTCCGAGGATGCCGACCTGCGGCGGGTTGAGGATGGGCGTGCTCAGCAGGGAGCCGAAGACGCCACCATTGGTGATGGTGAACGTGCCGCCCCGGAGATCCTCCAACGTCATCGTGCCGTCGTTGGCTTTGGTCGAGAAGGCCTTCACGTCGGACTCGATCCTGGCAAAGCCCATGCGGTCCGCGTCACGCAGCACCGGCACGACCAGCCCGCCCTCGGCGCCGACAGCGATGCCGATGTCGTAGTAGTGCTTCAGCACGATCTCGTCGCCCTGAATTTCCGCGTTGAGCTGCGGGAAGGCCTTGAGGGCGGCCACGACCGCCTTGACGAAGAACGAGGTATAGCCGAGATTCACGCCCCAGCGCTTCTTGAAATCGTCCTTGTGGCGTTCGCGGATGCCCATCACGCCGCTCATGTCGACCTCGTTGAAGGTCGTCAGCATGGCAGCCGTACGCTGGGCTTCGACGAGCCGACGCGCAATGGTGGCGCGGCGCTTCGACATCCGGATGCGCTCTTCGGTCCGCTCTCCAGGCGTCACGGGCGCTGGCGGGGGCACGGGCCTGGCCGCCGCAGGCGTGGCCTTCGGCGCCGCCGCAGGTGCAGCCTGGCCGACGACATCGGCCTTCATGACCCGTCCGCTGTCTCCGGAGCCCTTCACCGCCGCCAGATCCACACCGATGTCAGCGGCTGCACGCCTGGCTGTCGGCGTGGCCTTGGGTGACGGCTCTGGTGACGCGGCTGGCGTCGGCGCTGCCGGGGCCTTGGCAGCGGCCTTCGGTGCGGGCGCTTCATCCTCGCCACCGTCGGCAATGACCGCCAGCAGTTCGCCAACTTTCACGTCCGCGCCTTCGGCGTGGGCGAGGCTGGTGACCACACCTGGGCCTTCGGCCGCCACGGAGATGTCGACCTTCTCCGTCTCGAGATCAACAAGGGCTTCACCCGTCGAGACGCGGTCGCCGGCCTTCTTGTGCCACTTTGCGATGCGTGCTTCGACGACCGACTCGCCGAGTTCCGGAACAACGATGTTTGCCACGGGTCTGGGCTCCTGACTCTGTTATCGCGCGCGCCCGCTCACTCGCCGGGTATCGACGAGGGGTGAGGCGGGTGGCTGCGGCTTGGCCGAGAGGGCCAGTTCGATGATGCTCTTCTGGTTGAGCTGGTGCCACGCCGCCGAGCCTTCCGACGGGCTGGCGCTGCGTGACCGGCCGGCATAGTGCAGCGGAGTCTTGCCGCCGGTGATCTTCTCCAGCAGCGGGCGCACAAACTCCCAGGCGCCCATGTTCGACGGCTCTTCCTGCGCCCAGACAATCTCGCGCAGCGACCGGTAGCCAGCCAGAAGTTCGCGGATGGCGTCCGAGGGGAAGGGATACAGCTGCTCCACACGGCCCACGGCCACGTGGTCTGACGAGGTGCGCTTGTCGCTGGCGTCGAGGTCGACGTAGATCTTGCCGCTGCAGAGCACCACGCGCGTCACTTTGTCCTTGCGCGACGCGGCACGCGGGTCATCGATGACCGGCTGGAAGCGGCCTTCGGCCAGTTCGCGCGGCGACGACGCCACTGCCGTGTTGCGCAGCAGGCTCTTCGGCGTGAGGACGAACAGCGGAAGCGGATCCACGGTCAACAGCGCCGCCTGCCGGCGCAGGACGTGGAAGTACTGCGCGGCCGTGGAGCAGTTCACCAGGCGCAGATTGATGTCGGCTGCAGCCTGGAGGAAGCGCTCCGGGCGCGCCGATGAGTGC
Source organism: Acidobacteriota bacterium (assembly GCA_021731095.1). GTDB lineage: Bacteria > Acidobacteriota > Vicinamibacteria > Vicinamibacterales > UBA2999 > JAKFYA01. The sequence goes on from JAKFYA010000048.1 coordinate 3,088, forward strand.
TCCGGGCCCTGCCCTTCATACCCATGCGGCAACAGGAACACGAGCGACGGTGTCTGTCCCCACTTGGCCCTGGCCGAGGTGACGAACTGGTCCATGATGACCTGGGCGCCGTTGATGAAGTCGCCGTACTGCGCTTCCCAGATCACCATCCGGTTCGGGCACTGCACGTTGTAGCCGAACTCGAAGCCGATGGTGGCGTTCTCGGTCAGTGGGCTGTTGCGGATTTCAAACGACGCCTTCGCGAGCGGGAAGCTCTGCAGGGGCACCCAGGCCTCGCCGGATGCGGCATCGTGCAGGACCGCGTGGCGCTGGCTGAAGGTGCCTCGGCCGACGTCTTCACCAGTGAAGCGGATCGGCACGCCATCAGCCACGATGCTGGCCAGGGCCAGTTCCTCGGCTGTGGCCCAGTCAATCGAGGGCTCGTCCGGGTTCTCGAAGATCGTCCAGCGCTTTTCGCGTCCGCGTTCGAGCTTGCGGTGGACGGTGAAGCCGCGCGGTCGGGTGACCAGGCCCTCGTTCAGTTCGCGCAACCGCTCGAGGGGGACCGCCGTGTCGGTACGGCCGGCCACGCCGGGAGGAGCGGGCAGCGCCACCGGGGGCACCACGTCCTTTTCGGGCTGGAGGGCCTTGAGGGCCTGCTCCATGACCGCCATGTGGCGGGTGACGATGGCGTCGGGGTCTTCCCTGAACGCGAAGCCCTTGCTCTTCAGCGTCTGCACGTACCGTTCGCGGACGGTCGGCTGCATCGAGATCTGCTGATACAGCAGCGGCTGGGTGAACGCCGGTTCATCACCCTCGTTGTGGCCATGGCGGCGATAGCCGACCAGGTCGATGAGGAAGTCGCGGCCGAACTCCGCGCGATAGGCCGAAGCCATGCGCGCTGCCTCGACGCACGCAATCGGGTCGTCGGCGTTGACGTGGAGAATCGGCATCTTGAAGCCGCGAGCCAGACCGCTCGCGTAGCTCGTGCTGTAGGACTCGTTCGAGTTGGCGGTGAAGCCGATCTGGTTGTTCGCGATGATGTGGATCGTGCCGCCGGTGTCGTAGCCGGGGAGCCGGGCCAGGTTCAGCGTCTCCGCCACCACGCCCTGACCCGGGAAGGCCGAGTCGCCGTGGATGAGGACTGGCAGCGTGACCTTCGGGTCGAACTTCGGGCTTCCCGGCTGATCGGCCTGCGTGCCGGCGGCGCGAGCCATGCCGACGACGACTGGATTGACCGCCTCCAGGTGACTCGGGTTCGGTGCCATCGACACGGTCAGGTGACCCTCGCCGCCGTCAGCCACTTCCACCCGGGCGCCGGCGTGATACTTCACGTCACCGGTCCAGCCGAGGTCGATACGCCAGGTGCGGCTGTCGACCGGGTCCTTGAACTCGGCCAGAATCTGCGCGTAGGGCTTTTCGAGCACGTGCGCCAGCACGTTGAGGCGGCCACGGTGGGCCATGCCAATCAGCATGTGCTGGATGCCCTCGGCGGCCGCGTCGGTGACGATCTCGTCGAGGATCGGCACCAGCATGTCGAGCCCTTCCACCGAGAAACGGGTCTTGCCCGGGAACGTCCGGTGCAGGAAGCGTTCGAAGGCCTCGACCTGTGTCATGCGGTCGAGCAGCCTGTGTTCGTCGACGGCGAGCGTCGGCGGACGGAAGCAGCGGCTCTCCACCGCGTGGCGCAGCCAGCGGCGCTCATCCGGCACGAACATCTGCGCGAGGTCGAACCCGATGGTCGAGCAGTAGGCTGCACGGAGGTTGTCGATGGCGTCGCCTGCATGAGCGGCGCCCTCCGCGGCCGGACCACCGACCAGCGATGCCGGCAGCCGTTCGAGGTCTTCTCGCGTCAGGCCGTGCGCTTCGGGGTAGAGCGACGGATCATCGATTGGCGGTGCGCCCAGTGGATCGATGGAGGCCGAGAGGTGGCCGTACCGCCGGATGGACTCGGCCAGGTAGGCCAGACCGACAGCGGCTCTGAGCGTGGTGCCTGCGGCCGTCCCTGAATCCTCAGTGACGGACGGAGGAGCCGCCTCTTCGGGGCTCCAGTTGGCAAACAGCTCGCGCGTAGCGGCGTCCACAGAGGCAGGGTCGGCCTTGAACCTGTCGTACAGCTCGAGCACGAAACCCTGATTGACTCCCGGAAACTGGTCGAGATTCATCCGTATCATGGTAATCCAGTGATACATCATCCATCGACCGTCAATCCCTCCTCCATGATTCGCCTGTTGGCCATCGACCTCGACGGGACCCTGCTCGACAGCCGGGGTGAGCTGCCGGAGGCCAACAGGGCCGCCATTGAGGCGGCGGTAGCGGCCGGTGTCCGGGTCACGCTGGTCACCGGCCGGAGCTACCCCTTTGCCAGGCCTGTGGCCGAACGTCTCCCGGAGGCCGTCACCCTGATCGTGAGCAACGGCGCTGTGGAGCGCGACCGGCATGGTGCCGTCATCGACCGTCGCCTGCTCCCGCGCGAGGTGGCGCGGGAGGTGTTGGCCACGACACCGGACTACCGCCATGCGGCCGCCCTGATCTTCGACCGCACGGGCGCGCGACAGATGCTCTACGAGACGATGGACTGGGAGGACCCCAACAGGAAGGGGTATTGGGACCGGAACCGTCTACATATAGATCAGTGTGTGCCGCTGGAGGCTGGACTGGATGAGGACCCGATTCAGGTC
>JAKFYA010000145.1 GCA_021731095.1 Acidobacteriota bacterium
CTCTCGCGCCTGCTCTGTCGGCTGTTGTCGGTACTGTGGCACGCCAGCGTGTTGTCGCTGCGCGTGTACCCAGCCGACGACTGGCTGCTGAGCCGCGAGACCGCGTCTTCCTGTCTCCCCGCTCGCTGCCACTCGGTCGGCTGTTCGCGAGTCTGTCACCACCAGTGTCAGTGACTGAGGGCCGCGCACCGAGTGTGCCGCAGGCCCTGCCATCGAGGGAGTTTCAGCATGTTGTTGCAGCGAGTCCGTCAGTTCGTGATCGTATGGGCCCTGGCGCTGGTGCCGGGCCTCGCGCAGGCGCAGAGCACCGGTGTCATCGCCGGAGTGGTGCGCGATACCTCCGGCGGCGCCGTGCCAGGCGCGACGGTGCATGTGGTGAACGAGGACAGCAAGGCGGCGTCCGACGCGGTCAGCGACGGCCAGGGCGCGTATAGCGTGACGGGCCTGGCGGCAGGTCGGTACCGGGTGGAGGCTTCGCTGGATGGCTTCGAGACCAGCGTTCGACTGGTCACAGTGGCGGCAGGACAAACGGCGTCAGCGGATGCTCTGCTCGAGCCAGCCAGGTTCTCGCAGGCGGTCGTCGTGACAGCCCGTCGCGTCGAGGAGCAGGCCCAGGAAGTGCCGATTCCCGTCTCCGTCGTCAGAGGCGATCTGGTGGCCGATGCCGGTGCCTTCAACGTGAACCGCCTGAAGGAAATGATTCCGACGGTGCAGTTCTACTCGACCAATCCGCGGAACTCCTCGATCAACATCCGTGGACTCGGTGCACCGTTCGGCCTGACCAACGACGGCATCGAGCCCGGTGTCGGTCTCTACATTGACGGCGTGTTCTATGCGCGCCCGGCTGCGGCCACCCTCGACTTCCTGGACGTGGAGCAGGTCGAGGTGCTGCGCGGACCGCAGGGGACGCTGTTCGGCAAGAACACCACGGCAGGCGCCATCAATGTCACCACCCGCAAGCCGAGCTTCACGCCGGGGAGCGAAGTGGAACTCAACTTCGGCAACCTCGGGTACGTGCAGGCGAAGGCGTCGGTGACCGGGCCGCTCGCGAAGCATCTCGCAGGTCGTATCTCATTCTCGGGCACCCAGCGAGACGGCGTGCTCCTGAACTCGCGGACTGGTGACGACGTCAACGACCTGAACAATCTGGGCCTGCGCGGGCAGGTGCTCTTCGCGCCTTCGGGCGACCTGGCCATTACCCTGGCGCTTGACCACACCCGTCAGAGGCCCAAGGGCTACACGCAGGTGGTAGCTGGCGTGGCGCCGACCCTTCGCGCTGCCAATCGTCAGTATCCCCAGATTGCCGCAGACCTCGGCTACACGCCACCGAGTTTCAATGCATTCGACCGCCTGACGGACGTCGATTCGCCGATGCGCTCCTACCAGAGCATGGGCGGTGGGTCCGTGAACATTGACCGCAAACTGGGTCCCGGCCGCCTGGTCTCAACCACGGCGTGGCGCTTCTGGGACTGGAAGCCGTCAAACGATCGCGACTTCATCGGGTTGCCTGTCACGTCCATTTCTGCGGCGCCGTCGTACCAGACGCAGTGGACCCAGGAAGTGCGGTATTCCGCCACCCTGTCCAGGCACTTTAACTTCGTGGCTGGCGGGTTCTTCTTCCATCAGGCGCTCGATTCGGACCCGAGCTTCACGCAGGAGCAGGGCTCAGCGGCTGCCCGGTTCCTGCTCGCGCCCAGTGCCAATGCGGCAACGCCTGGCCTGCTGGATGGCTACGGCTTCAACCAGTTCCTCGAGTACCGGAACCAGAGCTCTGCGGCATTTGGTCAGCTCGAGTGGTCGTTGACGGACCGTCTCAGGGTTCTGCCAGGCCTGCGCTTCAACTACGACCAGAAGAAAGTGGACTTCGACCAGCAGATCTACGGCGGCCTGCAGACGACCACCCCGGCCCTCATCACCCTGCAGCGATCGATCCTGGCGCCCCAGGCCTACAAGACCGATGTGGACGATACGAACCTCTCGGGTCAGCTGACGGTGGCCTACAAAGTGGCCAGGCCGGTGAACACCTATGCAACCTACGCCACCAGCTTCAAGTCGGTGGGCCTGAACCTCAACGGCGTGCCAACCGATGCGCAGGATCGGCCGGTGCTGTCCGCTGCGACGGTGAAGCCGGAAGACGTGAAGCACGTCGAGGTTGGCGTCAAGACTGAGCCGTTCAAGGGGGGCACCTTCAACGTCACCGTGTTCAATACCGACACGAACGACTTTCAGGCCCAGGTCGTGAACGCCGGCGTGGGCGTGCTGCGCGGCTATCTGGCCAATGCCGAGAAGGTGCGCGTGCGGGGTGTCGAGGTGGACAGTTCCGCGCGCGTGGGGCAGAACCTCTCGTTCTATGCGTCGCTCGCCTACACCGACGGCACGTACGTGTCGTTCACCGATGCGCCGCCGCCGTTGGAAGACACAGGCGGTCCGCAGGTGAAGGACGTGTCCGGCTCGCTGCTGCCCGGCATCTCGAAGACGGCGGTGTCCTTCGGTGGGGAGAACGTGTGGCGCGGTACGTTCTTCGGACGGAGCGGCCAGGTGTTCGAGGCCTTTGATGTGAGCTATCGCTCGTCGTTCTCGTCCAGTTCCAGCGCCTCGAGGTATCTGGTGGTCCCGGGCTATGCGCTGGTGAATGCGCGCGTCGGGTTCCGCACGGCCGACGGCTGGACGCTGTCGGTGTTTGCCCGCAACCTGTTCAACAAGAACTACTACGACCTGCTGACGGCGGCCCCGGGCAACACCGGCCTCTACGTGGGGCAGCCGGGAGACCCCCGGACGTTCGGCGTGACCCTCCGTGTGGCGCTGAAGGCGAAGTAGTCGCACGGCGGCGGGGGCACTGCGGTCGAGGCACGGCATCGGGGGGACGGACCCAGGGTCTGTCCCCCCTCCTTATGTGCTCGGTCGCCCAGTCGGGAGATGCGTCCGCCCTCTTGGCGTGGCGACTTCAGGGCCGGAGAAGGTCAACATCAGGCAGGCCACGGCCTGACTCTGGAGGGGCAGTGCGGGTTGGGGGAAGTGGTGGACGGGAACGAAGGTTCGGTTCGAAGTGGGTGGTGAGCCGGGACGGAATCGAACCGTCAACCCGCAGATTAAGAGTCTGCTGCTCTGCCAATTGAGCTACCGGCCCGCACGACGAACGAACATCCAATACTAGCTGGCGAGCACCGTGTGGCGCAAGTGTGGAACGGTGACACGGCGACTTTTGTCGACATCGCCTGACGGGTGATCCCACGGGGCCGAGCCAGCACGAATGTTGGCGGTGATGTAGTGGCCGACAAATCTGTGTGCCGCGGGCTGATGCCCGAGCGGTGTGGCTCCATCACACCAGATCACGCCCTTCAGCAGCCCCGTCCGAGTGGGCATCTAGGTCCCCTTGGGGACACAGGCGCGACATTGATGGCGGGGTGCGCTTTGAATGGAACAAAAGTGTGCTTCGCCGTGAAGCGCGCCTTTGTTCAGATCGGGCGCCGACCTGTGAGAAAAGCTGAGCAAATCTGCCATTCGAACAGTCGTGTCCACCTGTGGTGTCGCTGGAGTCATCCTTGCTGAACGGAAAGGCAGGGAGCCGTACCAGCCATGGGTTCATCTGCCGCCTCTTCAGGCCACATCAGTCATAGCTCGTCAGAGCGCACAACGAGCGCTGGCGAAATCCGCAAGCTCACCACCCTGCTGGAGGTGAGCCAGGCGTTGTCTGGCACGCTGGACTTCAAGGCCGCCCTGCACCGCGTCCTGGAGATTCTGAGTCGCCATCATGGTGCGCTTCGCAGCACGGTTGCGCTGCTGGAAGAAGGTGAGCGGGACATCGTTGTCGAAGTGGCCAACGGCCCCGTGCGGGCCGGCGTGCGAGCGGCCTACAAGATGGGGGAGGGGATTACCGGCCGCGTGGTCCAGAGTGGCAAGCCGATGGTGGTCCCGCGAGTCAGTCAGGAGCCGCTGTTTCTGAGTCGGGCCGCTGACCGTCCCGAATTGTCCAGGCACGAACTGAGCTACATCTCCGTGCCGATCAGCGTGCAACGCAAGACCGTCGGCGCGCTTGGCGTGGACCTGGAATATCGTGCGGAACGCGACTACGACCGGACCGCCAAGTTCCTCGGCATCGTGGCGTCCATGGTGGCGCAGGCCATCACGCTGCAGGACCTGGTCGAGTCCGAGCGGAAACGCCTGCTGGACGAGAACACCCATCTTCGACAGGAACTGAAGGAGCGGTACGACTTCTCGAACATCATCGGCACCAGTGGGCCCATGCGGCAGGTGTACGAGCAGATCGCCCAGGTTGCGCGCAGCAACACGACGGTCCTGCTGCGTGGGGAGTCAGGCACGGGCAAGGAGCTGATTGCCCACGCCATCCACTACAACTCCACCAGAGCCAAGCGGCCGTTCATCAAGGTGAACTGCGCTGCGCTTCCGGAGAGCCTGATCGAGTCCGAGCTGTTCGGCTATGAGAAGGGCGCATTCACCGGCGCCACGGCGTCAAAGAAGGGCCGTTTTGAATTGGCCGCAGGCGGCACGCTGTTCCTGGATGAAATCGGCGAGCTGAGCCTGCCCACCCAGGTGAAGCTGTTGCGGGTCCTGCAGGCGCACGAGTTCGAGCGTGTGGGCGGCACCGAGACCATTCGGACCAATGTGCGCATCATCACGGCCACGCACAAGGACCTGGAGAAGGCGATTGGCGCCGGCACGTTCCGGGAGGACCTCTACTACCGGCTCAATGTGTTCTCGATCTTCGTGCCACCGTTGCGCGACCGGAAGCCCGACCTGCCGCTTCTCGCGGACCACTTCCTCGAAGTGTTCTCTCGCGAGCACGGCAAGACCATCAAGCGGATTGCCACGCCGGCCATCGACATGCTGATGAGCTATCACTGGCCGGGTAACGTGCGGGAGCTGACCAACGCGCTCGAACGTGCGGTCGTCGTGTGTGATGGCAACGTGATTCACGCACATCATCTGCCGCCGACCCTGCAGACGGCCGAGTCCACCGGAACGGTGTCGCACGTCTCGCTCGGCGATGCGATGGAAGCCTACGAGAAGGACCTGCTGCTGGATGCACTCAAGAGCACCCACGGCGTCCGGTCGAAAGCGGCACGCCTGCTCCAGACGACGGATCGGATCTTCAACTACAAGGTGCGGAAGTACGGCATCGACTATCGCCGTTTCCGTGACGGCGGCGGGGCCGGCCGATAAAGGGCGCCGCCCGGTCGTCTCAGTGAGACGGCCGGGGCGGCGACGCTCGCGTCAGGTTTCCTACTTGGCCGCGAAGCAGTAGAACAGTCCGGCGCCGCCCGTGGCCACCAGGTTCGGCTGGCTGCAGCCCTTGCTCGGGTGGGCCGTATTCCACGACGTGTTGCCCCCTCCCGTCCGGTCGAAGTGACCGAGCTGGGCACTGTCCCCGGTGTTGCTCGTCCAGTTCTTGCACGTGCGATCCTGACCTGCAGGAAATGCCGTGCCGTCCGGCTGCGAGCCCGTGAGGATGTCGTGCTGGTTCGGTGAGTCACCCGCACCTTTCACCGCCTCACCCTTTTCCGTCAGCACCGTGGTCCGGCTGAGGTTGTTGCCAACCCGGGCCTGTTCCAGTGCGTCGCCGTGGAGGTGCGCGACGCTGTCGGCAACCTTTGCGCCCTTGGCGTTGTGCCATGGGCCTGCGCCAATACGATCACGGGCGTTCACGGCGGCCTTGCCACCCTCGGCCTGGGTGCTGAGGTAGGCGCGCCAGGTGCGGCTGCCGCC
>JAKFYA010000067.1 GCA_021731095.1 Acidobacteriota bacterium
GGTGAAGTGATGATGGTCGACGGCGGCTTCCACGCCGTCGGCATGTAAGGCTGCGGACTAGCGCCGCAGCCACTGCTCGGTCCGGATGGCGCCATCCGGGACCCCGAGCGCCGCAAGCGTGCTGATCGCATCGGTCACCATGGCTGGCGGTCCGCACACGAAGCAGAGCGTGTTGGCCGGGTCGGCCAGCACCGCCTCGAAGTGGGCGCGCCCGATGCGCCCGCGGCTCCCGGCCCATGCCCCATCTTCCCGCGTCACGGTCTGGTGCAGGAGCAGGTGCCCCTGTGCCTCAAGGGCGCGGAACTCGTCGATGAAGGCAAACTCGTCCGCACGCCTGGCGCTGTAGAGCAGGGCAAGCCGCGCGGAGGGATGGTGGCGGCGGGCATGCCCCAGCATCGAGCGGAGCGGGGCGATGCCTGTGCCGCCGCCGACAAACAGCAGCGAGGGGTGTTCCAGCGTCTCAGGGAACGTGAAGTCGCCTCGCGGACCCTCCACATCAATCGCGACGCCGATGGCCAGCTCGGCCAGATGCGGACCTGGCGCACCGGCGGCATCCACGCCAATCAGCAGTTCCAGCGTGCCCTCTTCGGCGCGGTCCGGGGAACTGGCGATCGAGTAGGGCCTCCGTTCGGGCTGGCCGTGCCGGCCCACCACCACGGCCTGACCTGCGCTGAACGACAGCCCCGCGCGCCGGACATCCAGCGAGAGCAGCAGCGAACGCGGCGTCGCAGACGCGAGGCCGAGCACGGGCGCAACAACGGGAGCGGACACGACGGGGAAGTGTACCCCACCGGTGTGTCCGGAGTCGGGCGCGGGACCGGGTCAGGGATAGTAGGTGATCGCGACCGAGAAGCTGGCCGGGGCCGTCAGGTCTCCCACGTCAAACACCGTCACACAGTAACGGCCGGCGTCTGCCGCGGCCGACAACGCCTGACCGGAATAGAGGCGGGTCACGCCGGCATAGGTGCGGGCGCACACGCCCGTTGCCTCATCGAGCAGGCCGATGGCCATGCCAATGCGTGCCTCTTCCGTGCCGAAAGCAGTCAGGCTGACCGTAATCGGGCCCGCCGCGCTGGTCGTGATGCTCCGTGATGTGGCGCCGTTCTGCCGGACCGTACTGCTGTACGTCTCTGTGGTCAGGGTCGGCACCGTGGTCGTCGTGGCGGAGGTGGGTGTCGACCCTCCGCAGGCGGCGCAGAGCACCGCCAGCAGCGGCAACGCTCTCAGGGCGAGGCGCGTCATGGGTGCACCACCCTGACGGTGTAGACCACCGTCTCTGTCAGTCCGCCGGCGTCGGTGACTTTCACGCAGTAGGCACCTGCGCCGACGCTCAGTGACACCTGACTGGTCAGGGCCCCGCGTGCAGCGGTAGCGATGGAGTCCGTGCAGGTCTCGCCGGCGTCGGACGCGACGCCGAGCGCCAGCGTCACAGGGGTCGTGAGCACCGTGCCTGACCGTGTCATCACGGTACCAAGCGTCGCCGCTGCGGTGGACGAGCCGGCCGAGGTGAACGTGTGGAACCGTGAACCGCCAACTTCCAGTACTCCCGAAAAGACGTCGGTGGTCGTGGTGACGTTGGCGGTAGTTGTGCTGGGCGTGGTCGGTGACGAGCAGCCGGTCAGGAGCAGGACCAGCGGGCACCAGACGAGGCGTCGCATCACATGAGCGATGGAGGCGTGTTGGACGGTGGGCATCGTGGCGAGGATCAGCACGTGCCATGCCCGGTGACAATTCCGTGACAGGCCGCGATTGGCGGGAGGTTGCGCCCTGCCGCCCTGCGGGTTGTCCTCGGTCTGTGCCTCCCATCAGGGACACTGACCACTGCACGCCACACGGCGATGGTAAGCTAGCCCGAGCCGCGCATCCTTCGCGGCGTCGGAGGTGTACGTGCCCCACCGCGCTCCCGGAGCTCCGGGTCATTCCCGCAAGAGTCTGCTCGCTGGCAAGCCGATCCGTTATTACCGGCCCAAGGGCAGCGCCGACGTCAAGCAGTTGATCGACGACGGCTTTCAGGCATTCAACGCCGCCCGTCTGGGCGAGGCGTGCCGCATCTTCGCGGACAAGATGCTGTTTCCCGAGAACGACACGATGATCGGGCTCACGGTGGCTGGCGCGCTCACGCCGGCAGGTCTCGGCGGGTGCCTCGTGGAGCTGATGAACCGGGGGCTGGTCGACTTCGTGATCAGCACCGGGGCGAACCTCTACCACGACCTGCACTACGCGCTGAACTTCACGCTGCATCGCGGATCGCCGTTCGTGAACGATGTCGAGCTGTATGACGAAGGCGTCATCCGCATTTACGACGTGCTGTTTCCGGCGACCGTCCTGCTGGAGACGGATGCCTATGTGCGCGACTTCCTGGTGCGGTCAGGGCTGAGCGGTCCCATTCCCACCTCCGAGCTGCACTACCGCATGGGACTGGACCTGCTGGAACGGCAGCCGGGTTGCGAGGAGTACTCGGTGCTGGCCGCGGCGGCCAAGGCCGGCGTGCCCATCTACACCTCCTCTCCGGGCGACAGCTCCATCGGCATGAACGTGGCGTACCACGAGCTGATGAACGGCAGCTCGCTGATGATCGATCCCAACCGGGACGTCAACGAGGTGTGCGCGCTCATCCTCAACGGCACCAAGAACGGCTGCGTCATCCTGGGTGGCGGATCTCCGAAGAACTTCTACCTCCAGGGACAGCCGACACTCTGGGAGGTCTATGGCATCCCGAAGGGCGGCAACGACTTCTTCATCCAGATGACCACTGATCAGGTGGTCTGGGGTGGACTGTCCGGCGCCACGCCGGCCGAAGCCGTCAGCTGGGGCAAGGTGAATCCAGGCGTGCTGCCCGATACCTGCGTGACCTACTGCGACTCGACCATCGCGTTCCCGCTCTTCTGCGAGTACGTGGTGGCGTCCGAGCACAATCGCCGTCCGCTCAAGCGGTTGGTGGAGAAGCGGGACGCACTGGTGGCCGAGCTGAAGCGGCAGGCGGCCCAGTCGCAGAGCCCGGACGTCGGGCCCGGCGAGAAGGCCTGAGGCCCACCGGCCCATCGCGCCACTCATGGGCACCCTGGCCACCGAGCTGGGCGAGCACGCGGACCGCGTGGCGGGTCGCCCGCGGGTCTACGTCGATGCGAACGTCGCGGCCGGGCTTGTGGGTTTCATGCGCCTCCGGCTCGGCTGGGATGTCCTGTTCGTCATCGAGCATGACGACCTGCGGCGTGCGTCCGACCTGGCGCACTACCGGCTGGCGCGCCAGTTGAGCCGGACTCTGGTGACGCTGGACCGGGACTACCTCGATGATCGGCGCTTTCCGCCCGCGGAAGGTGCCGGGGTGCTGGTGATGGCGGCGCCCGGCGACACCGGCTTCCGCCAGTTGCTGACCCGCGCCGACCGCCACCTGTTCCGGTCAGGCCCGCCGGGCCACCTCGATCCGTTGCCGCTCGAGCGGCAGAAACTGCACGTGCACCCGGACTGGGACGGCACCCGTGCCGCACCGGCGTCGAGGCCCGTGCGCTAGGCGGGGCCGTCGCAAGGCCTGAACTGTGTCAGGCTGGAGTTGAGGAGTCACGTGGCATTCCATCGCGAGCGGCACAAGACGGATACGGTTGGTTGGTTGCGGGCGGCGGTGCTGGGAGCCAACGACGGCCTCATCTCCACCAGCAGTCTGGTCGTGGGTGTGGCCTCGGCGAGTCCAGGCCCGGGCGCGATTGTCGTCGCGGGTCTGGCTGGCATGGTGGCCGGCGCGCTGTCGATGGCGGCCGGCGAGTACGTGTCGGTGAGCTCGCAGTCCGACACGGAAGATGCCGATCTGGCGCGCGAGCGCCACGAACTGGCCACGACGCCAGAGGCCGAGCATGCCGAGCTGGCCGGCATCTACGTCGGACGGGGGCTCTCCGCGGAACTGGCCTCGCAGGTGGCTGATCAGCTTACCGCTCACGACGCGCTGGGCGCCCACGCCAGGGACGAGCTGGGCATCTTCGACTTCACGCGCGCCCGGCCATTGCAGGCTGCGTTGGCCTCGGCGGCGGCGTTTGCCGTGGGTGCTGCGCCTCCAATGCTGCTGGCCACCGTGTGGCCCGTGGACACGCTGACGCTAGCCGTCAGTGGTACGTCGCTCGTGCTGCTGGCCGCGCTGGGTTCGATTGCGGCTGTGCTGGGGGGCGCGCCTGTGATGCGCGGCGCGCTGCGCGTGACGTTCTGGGGTGCGGTGGCCATGGGCGCAACCGCATTGGTCGGTCGGCTGTTCGGCACCACCGTGTAACGGACACCAGCCAGGGAGGGTTGCGATGACACTTGCGCTGCTGATGATCTCCGCGCTGCTCGGGCAGACGCCGCCGTCGTCCACACCTCCGGTCGCGCAGCCAGCGAGCCAGACCTCGCCGTCGGCGACGACCGAAGTCCCGGTGCTTGACGCGAAACTCGGGGGTGACTGTTCTGCCGACTTCACCGTGCGTGATGCCAGCGGCGCCCCTGTCTACAACGCCCTCGTGCATGTCCGCGTGCGCTACGGCCCGGCGGCCGTGAAGCGGATGGACCTGGAGATTGGCACCGACTCGCAGGGCAAGGCCCGCATCGTGGGTCTGCCGCCTCGCGCGCGACCGCTCGTGTACGACATCACCAAGGGCACGCTGAAAGGGACCGCCGGACAGGACCTGCGCCAGACCTGCCGCGGCGAATTCACTGTCACGCTGAAGTAGCCAGTCGGCCCTAGGGCCGTGGCTCCATACGCTCGGGGCGGTATTTGCCGCCGTGTTCACGACCGGTAAGGTTGGGCACACCATGCTGTCGGACACCTCCCGTCCGCGCGTGTCGAGAGAGACCCGCCGACTGCTTGGCGCAGCCGGTCTGGCGGTGCTCGCCCTCTGGCTGTTGGCGCTGTGGCGTTTTCCCGACCGGCCCATTTCCAATCCGGTAACGCCAGTCCTGACGCAGATCGTCACGCCCGCCCGCTTTGCGGACCTCTCCGACGAGTTGGAAGGTATCCGTCGCCGGATAGCGCCGACACTGTCCGAAGTGCGCGTGGACAGTCCGGAGGCGCCTCTCGTCTTCCCCGCGTGGCCGTTGCGGGACGGGCTGGTCATGGCGTTGTTGCCCCCAGACATCCTCTCTGCCGGCGAAGGCCGGCTGACACAGGACCCGCCAACAGGGTTCTCGCTGTTCCAGCGCGAGGCCGCACCCCGAGGACCCCTGCGCGTTCCGTCCCGACTCGAGAGTCCACGTTTTCTGATGGCGGTGACACCGGCCCCTGGCCATCCCGTCGTGGTACCCGCGTATGTCGGACGGCTCGAGCCCGTGTTCAGCCCGGCCTGGCCGGGTGGCATCTGGCGACCGGCCTCGGCTTCAGGGCTTCGGCACGGGGCGCTCCTGTTCACGGCTGATGCGGAGTGGCTTGGTCTGGCGGCTGACGACGATGGTCAGCTTGTCATTGTGCCGGCACCCGTCGTTGTCGCCTTGGCCGAGCAGCTTGCCGCGCAGCCGCCCAGCCAGCCAGCGCCGTCGTTCGGGGTGGAGGTGCAGGGGCTGACGCCGTCGCTGGTGCCGCTGCTCGGCGCCGGGGCGGGTGTGGTGGTGTCGGCCGTCCAGTCAGACGGTCCGGCGGCCGGGGCCCTTCAGGTCGGCGACGTGATCGAGCAGGTGAATGGCACAGTCGTCGCGACCCGCTGGGCGTGGACGGTGCACACGAGCCGTCTGCCAACGGACGCGCCCATCAACCTGCGCGTGCGCGGCCG
>JAKFYA010000330.1 GCA_021731095.1 Acidobacteriota bacterium
GGTGCAGCCGGCGCGGCGGGCGCACAGGGCCCCCAGGGCGAGCCGGGCGTGGCTGGTCCCGCCGGTCCACAGGGTGACAAGGGCGACACGGGCGAAGCCGGCGCACCCGGAGCACCGGGCGTCGCGGGTCCGGCGGGTCCCGCGGGCGCGCAGGGCGTGGCTGGTCCGCAGGGTGCTGACGGCGCGGCCGGCGCTACCGGCGCCGCTGGCCCAGCAGGCCCGGAAGGTCCGGCGGGTCCAGCAGGTCCGGCAGGTCTGGCAGGTCTGGCAGGTCCGGCGGGTCCGGCAGGCGCCACAGGTGCCACAGGCCCCGCAGGTCCGCAGGGTCTTCAGGGGCTGCAGGGTGTGGCCGGTCCGATGGGGCCGATGGGGCCGGCAGGCCCCGCTGGCACGGGCGGCACGGGCGCCGGCTTCGCCATCACACGCGTGACCGGAAGCGCATCCATCGCGATGCCGGCCAGTGGCAAGAGTGTCATTTACCTGGTGACGACTGGCCGCAACAACGTGACGGTGACGCTGCCACCGGCCTCCACCGCGGACGGTCGCTTCGTCATCGTGAAGCGTCAGGACCGCGGTCGGCTGGTGTTCGTGCGGCCCGCCAACGGCGACACGATTGAGGCCAGCCGCTCGACGTTGCGGATGGAGGACCAGCGCGACTCGCTGACCTTCGTCACCGACGGCACCGAGTGGGTGGTGCTGTCGCAGCACGACTAGGCAGGCGCCGCACGAAGTCGATTGGGCCGGGCGTCCTTCGGGGCGTCCGGCCCTTCATGCTGTACGGGCCTGCACAGCGGGCAGATCACGGCTCTCGCGAGAGCCACCTCGGCGTGGGTGGCGGCTGTCAACACGGATAGGATGACGGGATGGATGACACCCTCACAGTGACCTGTCCCTACTGCGGCGAGGACGTCGAGATCTATCTGGACCCGGACGAGCGCGGCGCCTTCGTGCAGGACTGCGAAGTCTGCTGCAATCCGTGGCGGATTCGGGTGCGTCGCGGACGGGACGGGATGGACGTGGAGATCCGGCGAGCCGACGGCTCCGAGTAGCGTTCCGAGTCGACCACGACAGGGTCACGGCGCCGGCTTGTGGTTAACTGTGCCCCAGCCACCCACCATGTCCGGTCACCCCATCACGTCGGACATCGCCATCGGCACCATCGTGGCCGGGAACTTCCTGGCCTCGGCCCGGGTGCTGGTCCGCTCCATCCGCACGCAGCACCCCGACGTCCCGGTGTTCGTGCTGCTGGTGGACGAACTGCCCGCCCACATCGATCTCTCCGCAGAGCTCTTCCAGGTGGTGCGCCTGCACGAGCTGGGCATTCCGCAGCTGGACCGGTTTCTCTTCTCGCACACCAGAACCGAGGCGGCCATAGCCGCCAAGCCCTACCTGCTGGCGCACCTGCTGGACCGCGGCTTCCGGCACGTGCTGTTTCTGGACCCTGACACGCTGGCCCTGGGCCCGCTGACGCCCCTGCTGCAGCATGTCGCCGACCACGCGGTGACGCTGGTGCCCCATCTGCTGCAGCCACTTGCCGGGCCCGACCGCGCGGCGCGCGAGCTGAACATCCTGCTGTCGGGCACCTTCAATGGCGGATGCCTGGGCATCAGCCGCAGCCCCGCCGCGCGGCACTTCCTGACGTGGTGGCAGCAGCGCCTGCAGCGCCACTGGTGGAGCGATGTACCGGCAGGGCTGCACCACGACCAGCGGTGGCTGGACCTGGTGCCGGTGTTCGTAGAGGACGTCGGCATCTTCCGCGACCCGGGTTGCAACGTGGCCCACTGGAACCTGCCAGAGCGCGACGCCACCGCCTGTTACCTGTTCCACTTCAGCGGCTTCGATCCGGCCACGCCGGATGTGGTGACCTGCTACAACACGCGCCTGGCCATGCACACGCTTGGCCCGGCCGCCGAGCTGTTCGTCCGCTATGCCCGCCTGCTGCACGAGGCCGGCCACCGCGACACCTGCGTCCTGCCCTATGCCTGGGGCACCTTCGACAACGGCGCTCCCATCACCGATGCCATGCGTCGCCGCTATCGCGCGCTCGGCGACACCGCCGCCCGCTTCGGCAACCCGTTCGTGACCAGCGGGTCCGACAGCGCCATCGCGTGGCTGGGAGGGCGGCGATGATTGCCGTGGCGACCATTGCGGCCAAGCGCCACCTGTCGCTGGTGCTGGTGCTGGCGCAGTCGTTCCGGCAGCATCACCCCGACATCCCCTTCTTCGTGCTGCTGGCCGACGAGCCCGCGGGCCGCGTGAACCCTGCGACCGAGCCGTTCCAGCTGGTGCGCATCACGGACGTGGGCATGCCCCAGCTTGAGCGCGTGCGCTTCCAGTACTCGCAGCAGGAGCTGACGTATGCGCTGACGCCCTACCTGCTACGCCATCTGCTGGACCTCGGCTTCACCGGCGCCGCCTATCTGAAGCAGGAGAGCCTGGTCACCGGCGACATGCGTCCCGTGCTGGACCTGCTGGGCCACCGGTCCATTGTGCTCACGCCACACCTGCTGACGCCCCTCGACGGCGCGGACGCCGACGCGCGCGAGCTGAACATCCTGCAGTCGGGTGTCTATAACGTGGGCTTTCTGGGCGTGTCGGACACGCCCACCGGCCGGGCGTTTCTGACGTGGTGGCAGGACCGCCTGGTGGACCACTGCCGTCGCGACATTCCACAGGGCCTGCACTTCGAGCAGCGATGGCTGGACCTGGTGCCGTCCTACTTCGAGGATGTGGCCGTGGTGCGCGACCCCGGCTTCAACGTGGGCCACTGGAACCTGCCAGACCGCCGCGTCGCCCCCGACGGCGACGGCTTTCTTGTGGATGGCCACCCCTGCCGCTTCGTCCGCTTCAGCGGCTTCGACCGCGAGCACCCCACCGAGGTGACGCGCTACAACGCGCGCCTCACCATGGCCAACGTCGGCCCCGCCGCTGCGCTCTTCGCGCGCTATGTCACCCTGCTCGACGAAGCGGGCTTCCGCGAGACCAGCGCCTGGCCCAACGCCTGGGACCACTTCGACAATGCGCGCCCGGTGACAGACCAGGCCCGCCAGTGGTACCGCGCGCTGGGCAACGACGCCGCCCGCTTCGGCGACCCGCTGGCCACCGGCTCGCCGGACAGCTTCTTCACGTGGTACCAGCAGAAGCGCCGCGCGGAGCTGCGGGCCAGCCTGCGTCCACGCGCCCTCGCGCGCCGCCTGCTGCTCGGACTCAAGCGGATCTACTGGCGGCTCTCGTCAGCGTAGGGCGACGGCGCAGGTCGGGCGCGAGAGCACCCGGTGTCCTCTTCCGAGGCTCCGCGGATGTAGAATCCCGCCCATGCGAATTCGACTCCTTGGTGTGGTGGCCCTGCTCGCCGTGACGGCGGTGCAGGCGCCCCGTCTGCTGGCCCAGAACCCCCGCCCGGTCTCCATTGAGGCGGGCGACTGGCCCCTCCACAATCTGGACGCCAGGAACAGCCGCTTTTCCCCGCTGGCGCAGGTGACCGCGGCCAATGCCGGGAAGCTCACCGTGAAGTGGCAGCTCGACCTGCCCAAGAGCGTCTCGGTGGGCACGGCCACGCCCATCGTGGTGGGCGGCATCATGTACTTCAACTCGGGCCCGGACCTCTATGCCGTGGACGGCGCCACCGGCAAGGTGCTCTGGAACACGAAGGCCGGCCAGGAGTTTCCCGGCGGCGGCCGTGGCCCCGCCTATGGCGATGGCCTCGTGTATGCCACGGGGCGCTCGCTGATTGCGGCGTTCGATGCGGAGAACGGCCGTCCCATTCTGTCGTTCGGCACCAACGGCCTGCTGAACCCCGCCAAGGCGGCGCTGGAGTTCAAGGACCCGGGCAAGCACGCGCCGGACATGAACCCCGAGACCCTCGGCTACTTCATGGCCTCGTCCCCCACCTATGCCAACGGCACGATCTACGTCGGCCTCGCCTCGTCTGAGGGCATGGTGGCCGGCGGCCTCGTGGCGGCCATCGACGGCACCACCGGCAAGGTGAAGTGGGTGTTCCGCACCGTGCCGCAGGGCCCGGGCGATGACGGCTGGGAGCTGATCAAGGACACCTGGAGCGGCCCGCTGCGCCAGGGCGGCGGCGTGTGGTCTGTGCCGGCTGTGGACCCGGCGCTCGGCATGGTCTATGTGAACGTGGGCAACCCCACTACCAACTACGACGGCTCGCAGCGCAAGGGCAGCAACCTGTTCACCAACTCCATCGTGGCGCTGGACATGCACACCGGCAAGCTGAAGTGGTTCTTCCAGACCATTCACCACGACATCTGGGACTGGGACCTCGTGTCGGGCCCCACGCTCTTTGATGCCACCGTGAACGGCAAGACCGTGAAGGTCGTGGCCTCGCCCCCGAAGACCTGCTACGTCTTTGCGCTGAACCGCGAAACCGGTAAGCCCATCCACCCTGTGGTGGAGATGGCCGTGCCGACCAAGAGCGACGTGCCCGGCGAAGAGGTGTATCCCACGCAGCCCATCCCGTTCAACGCGCGCCACGTGGCGCAGAGCGCCTTCTGCGCTACCTTCCCGCCCGGCATTGAAGACCCCAAGCTCCTGCCCCTGGCGCGGCCCATCTTCACGCCGCCCTCGGTGAAGGAACCCATCCTCGTGTCGCCCGGCGCCACCGGCGGCCCCAACCGCGGCGCGGGATCCTTCAGCCCGCGTACCGGCTTTCTGTATGTGACCGGAAAGAACGACGCCATGCTGCTGCAGAGCAAGTCGGTCACCGAGCCGATCAAGCCGGGCCTTGGTTCCCCCGGCCACTACCAGAGCTTCACCGAGTGGAAGATGGGCATGGTGAAAGCCACGCAGAGCATTGCCGCCTACGACCCCAACACCGGCGACCTCGCGTGGGTGGCTTCGGTGCCCGGCACCACCAGCGGCGGCAACATCGTCACCGGCGGCGACCTCGTGTTCGAGGCCGTGGACAAGGTGTTCTATGCGCTCGACGCCAGGACCGGCAAGCGTCTGGCCGAGGTGCCCATGAAGATCTCGGCCTTCTCCTCACCCCTGGCCTTCATGGCCGGCGGCAAGCAGTTTGTCGCCATTGCCTCCGGCAGCAGCGTGGTGGCGGTGGGGCTGCCCTAGAGAGGAAGAGAGGCTGGTGGTCCATCGAGATCACCAGCCTCACCTACTGCCTCTCCTTCGAGTACTGCCACAACGCCCGATCCAGGTCCCGAATCGACACCCCAAGTCTGCTCGCGGTTTGGCGCGTGAAGTCCAGATAGGCCAGCCAGAACTCGCTGGTGTAGGCGGGCGGCGTCGCGTAGCCCAGAGACCACAGGGCCCGATAGTCGAGGATGGGATAGAAGCGCTCGTCCGCGAAGTGCAACAGGGCCGAGGCGGTGGGCCACTGCACGCCGTGCAGGGTGCGGAGCAGGTCCATCTTCAGTGCTTCGTCGGTGGTGGCCAGCGCGGCCTTGGTGACGGTGCGGACGGTGAACTCGTCGTTGGTGGCGCAGCGCGATTTGGAGCGCTGGGTCTTCCAGGCGCAGATGGTGAGGAACTGGCGTTTCGTGAGGAAGCCCTGATCAAGGGCGGCAGCTCGGAGGTCTTGCATGAGACCCGCATCGGCCGGCGACGCGTTGTAGCGACTGGCCCAGTGCGAAACCTTGGCTTCCGGAAAGCGGAGCTTGAACACGCGCACAGAATAACCCCGGCTATCGCCTCCGCCCCTTCACCCTCCGAGCCGGCGCCGCAGGCTTGGCCGGCCCTGCAC
>JAKFYA010000161.1 GCA_021731095.1 Acidobacteriota bacterium
CGCCGTGGCGGGCACTCCGGCCTGACGGACTGGTCGGGGCCGCGCGGGGCGCCGTCTGGACGGGCGAGGCCAATCGCCTCAGTGCCCAGCACCAGCCGTGGGACGTGATCGACGAGGTGTCTGCGGCGGCCGCCTTCCCTGGCGTGACATTGCCCGAGGGGATCGACGTGCGGCCAGACGAGCCGGCCAACGCCGGTCCGGGGGGCGACGGCCGCAGTGAGTGGGGTGCGCGCGAGCTCCTGCTCGGCCGACGGAGCGCCGTGGCGTTTGACGGCAGTGGTCACCTCGATGCGCAGGCGTTCCGCCGCATGCTGGACCGGCTCCGTCCCACGTCGGCGCCCTGGGACGTCCTGTGGTGGCCCGCCCGCGTCCAGGTGGTGTTCTTCATTCATCGCGTGACCGGGCTGGCGCCAGGCCTCTATGCGTTCCTCCGCCAGTCAGACACTGGCGACGGGCTCCGGGCATCGATGCGGCCGGACTTCCTGTGGGAACCCGTGCCCGGGCATGAGGGCCTGTATCTGCTGGCGCCTCTGGACTGCCGCGCCATCGCCCAGCGGCTGAGCTGTGATCAGGCCATCGCGGCCGATGGTTTTCTGGCGGCGGCCATGCTGGTGCCGTTCGAGGCGGCGCTGGAGACTGGCGGTCCCTCGGCCTATCGCCACCTCTTCTGGGAGTGCGGCCTGCTGGGCCAGGTGTTGTATCTCGAAGCCGAGGCTGCCGGCGGCCGCTCGACCGGCATCGGGTGCTTCTTCGACGATGCCGTGCACGGGCTGCTCGGGCTGGACGGGCACGCCTGGCAGAGCCTCTATCACTTCTCGATGGGGGTGCCTGTGGACGACGGGCGCCTGCTCACCTTGCCGGGATATGACTGGGAGCGCGCGGCTGCGCTACCGGACCGGGACTAGCTCATCAAACGCCAGCCCGAAGGCCTGAAGGGTCTCGCGTGCCAGGCCGGTGGCGTCGTCGGTGAGATGCGAGGGCCACGCCACCCGACGGGCAGGGTCCGGCAGGGTGGCTGCACGGGCCAGCAGCGCCTCGAACGCGGGCACTGCCACCTCCGGTGACGCCTCGCGTTCCCACCATGCCCGGGCGCCCACGCCGAGTCTGGCCAGCAGCACGGGGTCGGCAGACAGGCGTCGGAGGCACAGCACCAGCGAGTGCTCGTCGTCCCGGATATCGAGGGTGATGCAGGCAGGCTCGGTGGGGTCGGCCACATCCCGGTGTTGCCAGGTCTGCGGGTCCCACGCCGGCCAGTCGGCGGTTTCAATGGTGTCGAACACGATGGTGGGGCGGCCTGCGGCCATGGCTCTGGCCGCTGCGAGCAGGGGACGGCCGGAGGTCGGCCACTGCAGGGCGAGAACCACGTGACTGCCGGCCACGACCCCCTCGACGTCTTCTGCCTCGCACCACCGGATCTCGAGCCCGATGTCCCGTGCACGCGTGACCGCCCGTTCGACCAGGGCCCGGACGGCCGGCGTGGGGGCCACGCAACCAATGGTCAGGGGGCCTGGCGGCAGCGCAGGTGCCACCACAGCCGGGCCCGGGCAGGGGAGGGTGGCGGAGGCCACATGGGCGTCCGGGTACTCGACCTGCAGCGCGGCGGCGATGCCACGATGCGGCACCACGGTCAGGCGCGAGCCGCCCAGCGCCGGCCACAGCAGGGGCCAGCTGCCCGCGTCCGCAAAATCCCGTTCGTCCTGCAGCCGGCTGGAGCGCCGTTCCCGGAAGAGGGCGGCAGAGCGGCTGGCCACCAGCGACGAGTTGAGGAGCAGGGCCAGTCCCGGATACCGGAGCAGGTACGGCCACATATAGGCGGCATCGGGACTGTTGTCGATGGCGTACACCGACAGGTCGTAGTGGTTCCGGTGGTTGGCCCAGACCAGGTCGTGGGCACGGGATTCGCCGATGACGTCAACGGCATGACGCTTTGCAAGCGCCGCGATCAGCGGGGCGGTTGCCTCCTCGGCAGAAGCCGGACGCTCGGGACTGAACCAGGCAATTCTCATCTCTATGGGGACTCGTTGACGCAGGGGCCTGACGTTCTATAGCATGAGTTGTTTTAAGAACATATTCACGGCGCGGCATTCCAGTGCCGCGGAGGGCCCAAGGTACATGGACGGCTGGCTCGGCGTACTCATCATGATCGGTCTCGGCGTCGGTTTCGCCGTGGCCATGATCGCTCTCTCCAGCGTTCTCGGACCCAAACACCCGACTCCGGAAAAGCTGGCCCCCTACGAATGCGGCATGCCGGCGGTTGGTGACGCCCGCGAGCGCCATTCGGTCAAGTTCTATCTCGTCGCCATGGTGTTCCTGCTGTTCGACATCGAGGTGGCGTTCCTCTATCCATGGGCGGTCGCGCTCCGCGACCTCGGGTGGACAGGATTCGTCCAGATCCTGACGTTCTTCCTCCTGCTCTCCGTGGGCTTCATCTACATCTGGCGGAAGGGCGTGCTGGACTGGGGTCCGATTGCGCGCTCGCTCGCCAAACCGCAGGCGGCTGCCGCCAGGAAGAGCGCTGCATAGCCATGGAACCCGAGTCCGATATCGAACTCCCGGTGATCCTGACCAACGCCGACAAGATGGTCTCCTGGGCCCGAAAGTCGGCCATCTGGCCGGTTACGTTCGGCCTGGCCTGCTGTGCCATCGAGATGATGGCCATGAGCTGTTCGCGGTATGACGTCTCGCGCTTCGGCGCCGAGGTGTTCCGCGGTTCTCCCCGACAGGCCGACCTGATGATCGTGGCCGGTCGCCTCTCCCGGAAGATGGCCCCGGCGCTTCGCCGCATCTACGACCAGATGCCCGAGCCGAAGTGGGTCATCTCGATGGGCGCCTGCGCCTCGGTGGGCGGCGTGTTCGACAACTACGCCATCGTGCAGGGTGTCGATCAGGTGGTGCCGGTGGACGTGTACGTGCCGGGGTGCCCGCCCCGACCGGAGGCGCTCATCTACGGCATCGTCCAGCTCCAGGAAAAAATCGCCCGCTCGAAGATGTAACCGGACCTGCATCCTATGGACGCCCCAGACCTCATTGCCGCCTTGACGCCCCTTGTGCCGGGCGTCGCGTTCGAAGCGGCGCCCAGCGCTGATTTCGCCACGATTTACCTGCCTGCCTCGGGGCTGGTGCAGACCTGCACCGTCCTGCGCGACCGCTTCGCCTTCGAGGTGCTGGTGGAGGTGACGGCGGTCGACTATCACCCCCGGTCTCCGCGCTTCGAGGTGGTGTATCACCTGCTGTCCATCGCCAAGCTCAACCGCGTGCGCCTGAAGGTGCGTGCGGGTGATGGCGAGGGTGTGCCGACCATCCAGGGGGTCTGGAGCGCAGCCGGCTGGCCCGAGCGCGAAGTGTGGGACATGTTCGGGATTCCCTTCGACGGGCACCCGGACCTGCGCCGCATCCTGATGCCGGACGACTGGCAGGGACACCCGCAGCGGAAGGATTATCCGGTGCAGGTGCGCAAGACGGCCCAGACCTATGAGCCGCTGGAAGTGACCGAGCAGGAATTCCGCGACAACCTGGCCCGCGACCGCTACTCGCGGGACCGGCAGTAGCTCCCATCGGGACGGATACGACCAGTGCCTGAGCTCAGAACAGAAACGATGACGGTCAACATGGGGCCTCAGCACCCCAGCACGCACGGCGTGCTGCGGCTGGTGCTGACGCTCGATGGCGAGACCGTCCAGAATGCCGACGTCACGATCGGATACCTGCACACCGGTATCGAGAAGACCGCCGAGCAGAAGAAGTGGCAGCAGGTCATTCCGCTCGTCGAGCGGATGGACTATCTCGACCCCCAGTCGAACAGCCTGGCCTACGCGATGACCGTGGAGAAGCTGCTCGGCATGGAACTGCCCGAGCGCGTCCAGGACATCCGCGTGCTCATCGCCGAGTTGCAGCGCATCAGCAGCCACCTCGTGTGGCTCGGGACGCACGCCATGGAAATCGGCGCCGTCTCGGTGATGCTCTTCTGCTTCCGTGAGCGCGAGATTCTGCTCAACATCAACGAGCTGATTGCCGGCTTCCGCTTCTTCCCCAGCTACATCAGGGTGGGCGGTCTGCGCGAGGACCTGCCACGCGGATTCCACGACGCGGTCAACGCGTTCCTGGACCGCATGCCGGGCAAGCTCGACGAATACGAGACGATGCTCACCAAGAATGACATCTACGTCCGCCGGACGAAGGGTGTCGGCATCATCCCGCTCGACATGGCCTACACGTGGGGGCTGCTGGGTCCGATTGCCCGCGCGTCCGGCTCCACCTATGACGTGCGGAAGGCGTTCCCGTACCTCACCTACGCCAACTACGACTTCGAGGTGCCGAGCTTCCCCGAGTCGGATGTGTACGCGCGCTACCGGCTGCGCCTGCGCGAGATGCGCGAGAGCATCAAGATCTGCAGGCAGGCCATCCAGCGGATTTCGCCGACCGGCGCGTGGGCCGCGAACGACCCGCGCGTGGTGCCGCCGGCCAAGGACAAGGTCTACACCGAGATGGAAGCGCTGATTCAGCACTTCCTCATCTATTCGCAGGGCTTCAACGTGCCGGCCGGCGAGGCGTATGTCCCCATTGAAGGGGCGCGTGGTGAAAAGGGCGTGTTCGTGGTGTCTGACGGCGCCAACCGCCCGTGGCGCATCAAGATGCGGGCGCCGTCGTTCCTGGCCTGCCAGGCGCTGCCGGCGGTGATTACCGGCGGCATGATTGCCGACGTCGTGGCCGTCATCGGCTCGTCTGACGTCGTAATGGGGGATGTGGACAGGTGAGTTTCCACGCCAAGATGGATTACGCGCCGGCCCAGTTCCATCGGTCCGCGCGCAAGCTGGCCGATGTGGGCGACGCGTTCGTCTACACGCCAGAGAATCAGGCGACCTTTGATCGCCTGGTCACGCACTATCCGCCCGAGCGTCGCAAGTCCGCGATTCTCTACGCGCTCTACCTGGTGCAGGACCAGCAGGGATACATTTCCCGCTCGTCGATGCGCTATGTGGCGACGCAGATCGGCTGCACGCCGGCCGAAGTGGAAGATGTCGTCACCTACTACGTGATGTTCTTCCAGAAGCCGGTCGGCACCTACGTGCTCCAGGTGTGCCGCACGCTCTCGTGTGCGGTCAACGGGGCCGAGCGCGTCACCGAGGCGCTGGCCAGGGAACTGGGCATCGGCCTGGGCGAGACCGACGCCAGCGGCACCTTCACCCTGCTCGAATTCGAGTGCCTCGGCGCGTGCGACCGCGCGCCGGTGGTGATGGTCAACAACGACCACTGGCACGAGCGGATCACCCCGGAAGGGGTGCCGGCGTTCGTGCAGGACCTCCGTGTGCGCGGCCTGGCCGCCCTCACGGGTTGCCATCACAAGGTGGAGTAGGCGATGGCATACACCCCGGTCCTCACCCGCTTCGTCCGTGAACCGAATTCGTTCACGCTCGACTTCTACCGCACGCACGACCTGGGCTACGAAGCGCTCCGCAAGGCGCTCACCACCCTGCAGCCGAACGATGTCATCGAGCAGGTGAAGGCCTCCGGCCTTCGCGGCCGTGGCGGCGCCGGCTTCCCGACAGGGCTGAAGTGGCAGTTCGTGCTCAAGGACACGCCCAAACCGAAGTACATCTGCTGCAACGCGGACGAGAGCGAGCCGGGCACGTTCAAGGACCATCTCCTGATGGAGCGCAACCCGCACCTGCTCATCGAAGGGTGCGCGCT
>JAKFYA010000119.1 GCA_021731095.1 Acidobacteriota bacterium
AACCGATGACGTGAAGGGCACCACCATGATGGCCAGAATGACCGCCGCAGAGAGCATGCCGACTCCGAGGGGGGGGCCTGAGAAGATGGGCAGGGCCCTTAGTGCATCCGGGGTGTGCACTTGCAGTTCCCGGACGGCTGGCACAAGCACGAACACGCCCCAGAGCCCGTAGACAATGGACGGAATGGCCGCCAACAGCTCGGTCAGGAACACGAGCGGAGTCCGCAGCCAGGATGGGCACAGCTCAGAGATGAAGATGGCGATCCCCAGCGCGATGGGGGCAGCCAGTAGCAGGGCCAGGACCGACGAGTAGAGCGTGCCCCAGATGAATGGGAGCGCGCCGAAGTCGCCAGCCACCGGGTCCCATGTGCTGGTACTCCAGAACCCGAATCCGAACCGCGTGACGGACTGCCAGGACTGCCTGACCAGTTCCACGCCAATGCCAGCGACGATCACTACCAGAACGAGCGCGAAGGCGCCTGCCGTGAGCCGAAAGCCGCGGTCCTGCGTGTCTGAAGCCATCGGGGACCTGGCTAGGAAACCTTGATGCGGGTCAGCGCAGCCTTCTCGCGCTCAACCACCGATGCCGGCAGGGGCGCGTAGCCCAGTTCGGCACAGTACTGCTGTCCGTCGGTCAAGGCCCAGGAGAGGAAGTCCACCATGGCTTTGCCGCTGACCTTGTCGGTCGGGTTTTCGTAGAGCAGCAGCCACGTGAAAGACGAGATCGGATAGACGCCCTTGCCGGCCGCGTTGGTGATGGACACGCGGAAGTCGGCCGGCATGTTGGCGGCGGCCTCGGCGGCAGCGGCCGTCACTGATTCCACGGACGCCTTGACGAATTCGCCTGCTGCGTTCTGCACCGCACCGTAGGCAATCTTGTTGTGGGAGGCGAAAATCAGTTCCACGTAGCCGATGGAGCCGGGCGTCTGGGAGACCAATCCGGCCACACCTTCGTTGCCCTTGCCGCCCACGCCCACGGGCCAGTTCACGGACGTGGCCGCGCCAACGGTGCTCTTGAAGGTGGGTGAGACCTTGGCCAGGAAGTCGACAAAGATGAACGTTGTGCCGGAACCATCTGAGCGGTGGACCACCGTGATGTCGGTTGCCGGCAGCGTCACGCCCGGATTGGCGGCGGAGATAGCCTTGTCATTCCACTTCTTGATCTTGCCGAGGTAGATGTCGGCCAGTAGCGGACCGGTGAACCGGACTTCGCCAGATACGCCCGGCAGATTGTAGATGGGCACGACGCCGCCGAGCACGGTCGGGAAGTGGAGTACGGCATCGGGCGCAGCCTTGAGCTGTTCGTCTGTCATCGGGCCGTCGGTCGCTCCGAAGAACACCGTGCGGTTCGTGAGCTGGCGGATGCCGCCACCCGAGCCAATCGACTGATAGTTGATGCGGACCGTCGGCTTCAGCGTGTTGTACTCGGCGAACCACTTCGAGTAGATCGGGAAGGGAAAAGTCGCGCCGGCGCCGTTGATCTGGGCAGCCTGGGCGGGCGCCTCAGAGGTCGCTGGCTGGTTGGAGGAAGAGCTGCAACCGCCTATGAACAGCGCCAGCCCCAGCATCGCAAGACATGTACGTTTCATCGTGATCACACGCTACAGAAGATCAATGTCCCTGTTATTTCCGGCGTGTAAATTCCGTGTTAACGATGGGGGGCTCGCCAGTCGAGATGGTCTCCAGACGAATGGACTTGCCCAGCACTCGCTCAAGCGGACCCGAGTAGCGGTGGGCGGCCCAGATTTCCAGTTCTGCATCGGCGACGGTCTGGACTCGCAGGTGGTACAGCTCGCCTGCATCAGCCAGTTCGAGACCCTGAATCACCTGGGAGTGACTCCGGTCGAGGTTCTCGGCCAGCCTGAGGATGGCGGCCAGCACGCGGACCGTTCGGCGAAGAGGACCTGACAGCCCGGCATATTCCGGGTGTGCAGCCTTGGGCGTACCGCGGCGGTGGTAGCGGGCCACCAGGCCCATGACGGTGATTTCGTCTGGCTCAAATCCCCGGAGGTCGCCATTTTCAATCAGGTACTGCGAGTGTCGATGGTGCCTCGGATAGCTGATGTGCACGCCGATGTCGTGCATCAGCGCCGCAAACTCCAGCAACTCCCGTTCGCGATCGGTCAGCCCATGCACCGCTCGACTCTGGTCGAACAGGGCCAACGACAGGCGGGCCACCTGACGGGCGTGCGGTTCGACGTAGTTGCACCGCTCGGCCAGTTCCAGCGTACTGCGCCGCCTCACGTCGGGAATCTGGTCGATGTGGGCGATGTGCTGGCGGTGGGTCCTGACGTAGTCGAGAATCATCCCCTCCCGGAGTGCCAGATCGCACAGCGTCAGATCGGAGGCGCCGAGCATTTGCAGCAGCGTGTCGAGCAGGACCGACCCGGCGACAATCAGGTCCGCCCGGCGGGGGTCCATGCCGGGCATGGCCAGGCGCTCTTCGAGGCGCGTGCCCACCAATTGCCTCCGCAGGCGGTGGAGTGGCTTGGCGCCCACGCGCAGATGGCGTAGGTCGGAGGTTCGGCCCCGTCTGGCTCCGGCGGCGCCGGCCAGCGCACCAAGACTGAGAATGGTGCCAGAGGTGCCGATGACCCGGTCAAATCCGGCCGCCGTGATCTGCGAGAGGTGTCGCCGGACTTCGCGGGTGATATGCGCTTCAAGACGCCGCTCGTCCCGTCGGGCCAGTGGCTCAGAGGTGACAAAGCGTTCGGTGAGTCGGATGGCGCCCAATTTGAAACTGCGCGCCAGTTGCACTGTTGTGCCAGTGCCAAGGGTGATCTCGACGCTGCCACCGCCAATGTCAATCACCACCGCGCGTCCGCTGCCGACATCGACGCCATAGACCGCCGCGAGGTGAATCAGGCGGGCTTCCTCGGTTCCGGAGATGACCCGAGCCTGAATGCCTGTCGTGCGGGCAATCCGTGACAGGAACTCGCCGCCGTTACGCGCCTCCCGCGTCGCACTGGTAGCCCCGGCCAGGATCTGGTCCACGCCGTGAGACTCGGCGAGGCGGGCAAACTTGGTCAGGGCCTGCAACGCCGCCGTCATGGCATCGTTGGTCAGCTCCCGTCCGCCGAGACCTCCCGCCCCCAGGCGCACCATCGCCTTCTCCCGGTCGACCACCTCGAACGAGAGGTCTTCCCGGACACGCACGATGAGCATGTGCACCGAGTTGGTACCGATATCGATTGCTGCGATGCGCATCAGGCTCCACCGTGTGCCGGGCTAGAATGGCGATCATACCGCCAATGAAACACGCGAGACACGCGCCGGCCATGCTTGCTGTCCCCATGCGAAGTCTCACGACGTCGCTCGGTGACGCCATACGGGGGCACGATGTGGAGTCGCTGCACAAGGCACGCGTGGCGTCCAGGCGGCTCCGGGAAGTCCTGCCCGTGGTGCCCGGCAAGGCGGGACGCGGCAAGCTTCGCCGGCGCATCCGGCGGATCACGAGACAGCTCGGCCCCGTGCGCGAACTGGATGTCTCGCAGACCTTGCTTGATGAGTTGCGCGACCGCCGGGTCGTCACCGACGATGCGCTGGGGCCCTTGCGGAAGGCGCTGGCGGCTGAGCGCCAGCTGCGCTGGGATGAGTTGCGGGACCGCCTCTCCGGTACGAACCTCGAGAGCCTCCGGCGTCAGGCGCAGCAGGCCGAGGATCGTGCCAGCGCGAGGCCGCGCCGCCAACTGGTCGTGCGGGCGTGGTCCCGTGCCGGGAAACGTGCCGTGACACTGCGGGCGACGATTGCGTCTGCCGGGGGGCTGTACCTCCCGGATCGGCTGCACGATGTGCGCATTGCCGCCAAGAAGCTCCGCTACGCCCTGGAGCTGGTGCAGTCCGTGGGGCAGGTCCAGCAGGCGGCGCGGTTGAAGACCCTGCGACAGACCCAGGACCTGCTCGGCCGCATGCATGATGTGGAGGTCGTGATTGCGAGAATCAGGACGGTGCAGGCCACGCCTGGCCGCGCGAACCTGCGCGTGTCCGCGGATCTCGACTGTGCGGTACGAGCGCTGGAAGACGAGTCTCGACAGCATCACGGCGGGTACGTCGCGATGCGCGAGGCGCTTCTGAAACTGACCGACGCCGTGGAGAGCGGTGCCGCGCGAGAAGTGGAGGCATGATGGCCGCGATTGAGCTGTATCTGGTGAGACACGCAGTAGCCGAAACGCGTGGTGGACGTTGGCCCGACGATGGACTGCGGCCACTGACGTCGCCGGGAACGGCCCGATTCACGAAAGCGGTGGCGGGGCTGAAGGCGGCCGGCATGGAGGTGGACGAGATCTGGACCAGTCCCCTCGTGCGTGCCCGTCAGACGGCGGAGCTGCTTCAGCGCGGCCTCGCCGCCCGCCCGCGGGTGCGGGTGTTGGCCGCCCTCGGTCCTGGCCACAGTCCGGCGGTGGTGTTGGCCGCTCTCGCCAGGCATCGACCCGCCAGACGCATCGCGCTTGTGGGCCACGAACCCTCTTTGGGCAATCTTGCCGGAGAGTTGCTGGGCACCAGGCAGGCGGTGGCGTTCAAGAAAGGCGCGGTCTGCCGGATTGACGCGGGCCAGTTGAGGGCCGGCGGGTCCGGCGCGCTGATCTGGTTGCTGCCGCCCCGGGTGCTGCGTGCGCTCGGTCGCTGAGCCTCGTCCAGCCATCATCATCAATCCGATTTCCGGCGCCGCAGGACGCCCCGGCGACGACAGGGTGAAGGCCGAGATGGCCGTCGCCCAGCTGGAGGCACGCGGCCTGGCAGGCGAAGTGTTCGTCACGGAACATCCGGGGCACGCGCGCGAACTGGCGCGAGGCGCCATGGGCCGCGGTGCCACTGTCGTGGTGGCCTGGGGTGGCGACGGGACGATGAACGAAGTCGCCTCAGCCTTGATCGGCACGCAGACCGTGCTCGCGTTGATTCCGAATGGATCGGGGAACGGGCTCGCCCGGGAATTGGGTGTGCCGCTCCGGGCGGAAGCGGCCTGGGCGCTGGCCTTCGATGGGCGCGACCGGCGGATCGATACGGCGACACTGGATGCGGTACCGTTCGTGAACGTGGCGGGAGTAGGTCTTGATGCCCGAGTGGCGCATCGCTTTGCCGCACACGGGCACCGCAGGCGGGGGCTGCTGGGCTACATCGACGCGGCTATTCGGGAGTTGCTGGTGCCGGAGACGGACGTCCGGACCCTGCGGTCGACTGAAGGTGCGCTGACAGGCTGCTTCGTCATGGTGGCCCTGGCCAACAGTTGTCAGTATGGCAATGGTGCTGTGATTGCGGCAGGCGCGCGCCTTGATGACGGTCTCCTGGATGTCGTGGCCATCGAGACGAGATCAGTGCCAGCACTCGCCTGGCAGGCGAGGCGACTCTTTTCCGGCACGCTCGCGCAGGCGCCCGGTGTCCACACCCGCCAGGTCTCGTGGCTCGACATCGAGAGCGAGGCCCTGATGTTGTGCCATGTCGACGGAGAGCCGCTTCCGGGCCGACGGCGCGCACAGGTGAGGGTCCTGCCGGCCAGCCTCAGCGTGCGAGGGGCTGTAAGTAGCTGAAAAATAGATAGTTGTGGCCATGTTGCGTAAACGTTAGGCCGAATTTACAAGGGCCGGCAGGGTGATCGGGTAAAGATCGGGGCGTGATGTACGCCGTATCCCTTCACAACGCTACTGAGACGCGTCGCTTCTCCATTGTCGACCTGGGGGC
>JAKFYA010000005.1 GCA_021731095.1 Acidobacteriota bacterium
GGTCAGCATCGGCAGCAGGAAGAAGCGCTGGAAGATGAAACCGAGCCGCTGCAGGCGGATGCGGCTCCGCTCGCGATCGTTGAGCCCGGCCACATCGCGGTCCTCGAAGAGGAGCGACCCGGAGGACGGGGTGTCCACGCAGCCGAGCAGGTGGAGGAGCGTCGACTTGCCGCAGCCGGAGGGGCCGCAGAGCGCGACGTAGTCGCCGGCCGCAATCCGCAGCGAGACGCCGCGGACCGCTTCCACGGGGCCGGCGGGCATCGGAAACACGCGCCGGATGTTCCGGGCTTCGACAACGCTCATCCCACGATCTCCTTGCGAAGCGTGCCCGCAATGGGCAGGGTGGCGACCATCCGCATCGGGTACGCCGCGGCGAGCAATGCCGTGATGGCGAACAGCCCGCCGTGCACCCAGAGCGCCTGCGGCTGGTAGACGAAGAAATGCAGCTCGTCCGGCACGCCGGGAATGGCCTTCAGAATGCTGTCGAGCGCCCGGGCCAGCACGAGCCCCACCGGAATGGCCAGCAACGCGCCGCTGCCCACCAGCAGCACCGACTCCCAGAGCACGTCGGCGATCACGCGCCGCTGCGACAGGCCAAGCGCACGGAGGGCGGCAATCTCTCCCACGCGCTGGTTGACCGACACCGTCAGCAGCACCGTCACCAGCAGGAAGGCGAACGCGATGGTGACGGTGGTCAGCACCAGCGAGATCTGCCGGAAGTAGGACAACCCGCCGGCCTGAAGCTGGGCCACCATCTGCGCATTCGTGAACGGATGCAGGTCGGGTCTGGCCCGGCTGATCGCGGCCCGCACGTCGGCATCCACACTGCCGTCGGCCGTGGCCACCAGAATCTGATCGGCCACCGCCAGCCCGTCGCCGCCACAGGCGCGGTCGAAATCCTCCAGGGCGGTGCCGGCGGTGACATCGTCCGGGTCGTCGAACTGGAAGCGGGCAATGCCAGCCAGCTGCAGTGTCACGGCGGGCGCGGCCGTCGTGCCGCCGCATGACGCCCGCAGCCTGAGCTGATCGCCCGTCTTTCGTCCCAGCAGCCGCGCCAGGCGTTCGTTGACGACGATGCGACCACGCATGGCGTCGCCGTCCATCTGCGACCCGTCGACCATGGTCCAGACCCGCTGCCCGGAGTCCCGGGCTCCCAGGACTCGCACGAACGCGACGGCCTGCGTCCCTGCGACCCGCAGAATCTCGCCGTCGCCGTAGCGGACAGGCACGGCGGCCGCCACGCCTGACACCGCGGTCAGGGCACTGGCGGTGGCCACGGCGTCCCGGATGGTCTGGCCGGTGCCTGGCAGTGGTGAATCCGACGCACTCACACGAATGGCAAACCCCGTTCGACCCAGCATCGACTGCATGGACAGCACGAGGCCGTTCGACAGCATCAGCATGTCGAAGAGCAGCGCTCCGACCGCGGCCACGCCCAGCACGCCGAGCAGCGTGCGTGACGGCTGCCTGACCAGGCTGCGCCAGGCGAAGAGGAAGGCGTTCATCGGCGAGCCAGCGCCATCACCTGCTTGCGCAGGAGGAGCCACGAGGCCGTGACACTGGCCAGGACGCCAAGCGGAATGGCGATGGCCAGGCACTGCAGCGCCACCTTTGGCGTGACCCGTACGAAGATCAGCGTCGTGTTGTAGTGCCACTGGAAGTAGCGATTGATCACCAGCTCGGAGCCCAGCGCCAGCAGCAGGCCGAACAGCGCACCCCCGGCGGCAATGACCAGCCCCTCGACAAACACCTGCGCCAGCACGCGGCGGGACGTGAGGCCAATCAGTCGCAGCACGCCCACCGTGTCGCGGCGTTCATCCACCACCATCACCGACAGCGCCAGCAGGAAGACGGTGCTGGCGAAGATGGTGACCAGGGCAATAGCCAGGTGGAAGCGCTCCAGCACGACAAAGACCGACGCGCGTCCCATGGCGCGCTGGATGGGGCGGGCCAGCACGCCAGGCACGCGTCCCATCAGGTCCCGGGAATATGCCGCCGCGTCCGCCGGATTGGTCAGCGCGATGTTGAGTCCGTCAACCGTCTCCGCCGCCAGCGGATCGTCGCTGCGCGCGGTCATCGAGAGCAGATCCGGGAGATGCAGGCGCACCTTGAACTTGTTGTCGTTCAGCTCCAGCGGATCGGGCATCGGTTCGTAGATGCCGCGGACACGGACCCGTCTCGCGTCGGCACCCGTGGCCTGGGTGGACAACCGGATGACGTCGCCAGACGCAATGCCCTGCGCTTCGGCCAGGTGCCGCGAGATGAGCACGTCGACCGGGGCGTCTGCCGGGGTGCGCTCGGCGCCCAGGCCCGAGACGGCCAGCAGGCAGGCCACCACGGCGCACAGGGCAAACGAACGTCGGCGCGACATGACCTGATTATCGGTCGAAGCAGGCGATGAGGGGGCCGTGGTCGCTGGTGCCCGTCTCGCGCTGCCCGGTGCACGCCGTCACACGGCTGGCGAGGGAGGAACTGGCCAGCAGGTAGTCGATACGCCAGCCGATGTTTCTGGCGCGCATGTCGCGCCAGGGCGCCCACCACGTGAACAACTCGCCGTCATCCGGGTGCAGATGACGCTGGAGGTCGATGAGGTCGCGACCCAGCAGGTGCGCGAACAGCGTCCGTTCCTCCGGCAGTTGGCCGATGGCCTTCGGCTTGCGCTCCTTCGGGTGGACGTCCAGATCGGTCCGCGTGATGTTCATGTCGCCGCCGAGCACCAGAGGCAGGCCGTTGGCCGCGTGGTGGGCCGCCAGCCCATCGAGCGCCGTGACGAAGCGCAGCTTGGCCTCGTAATCCTTGCCACCATTGGGCACGTAGACGGATGCCACGGTGAACTCGGGCAGTTGTGCCGTCACGATGCGGTGTTCGAAGTCGAACGCCGGATGCGCCCAGACCGGCGAGTCGGGGAATCGGGATTTCCGGATCAGCAGGCCGACGCCGGAGTAGCCCTTGCCGCCGTGCCAGCAGGACCAGTAGTCCTCAAGGCCGGTCAGCGTCGGGGGCACCTGGTCGGGGGTGGCTTTCAGTTCCTGCAGGCAGAGAATGTCAGGGCGCTCAGCATCGATGAACGCGTGCAGATCCGTCTGCCGTGCGCGGACGCCGTTGATGTTCCAGGTGGCGATCGTGAGAGGCACTGCCACCATCTTATCCGCCGCAGCCCTGGACGCGCGATGCCGGTCGCGCGGCCAGCGCCGTGGCGGACTACTTGCCGGATGACAGCTTGGCGGCCCAGCGCAGGGCGTCCGAGTAGGCGCGCGGCGCGGCGTCGCGTGGCAGGCCGATCAGGTCGCACCGCTGCTCGGCGTCTTCCCAGTTGCCGCGCTCGTAGGCAATCACTGCGTCAAGCAGCGAGCGTTCGTTGCCCGGTGCGCCAAGCAGCGCCATCCGGATTTCCGCGCTCAGCGGCATCTCTTCCAGCACCTTCAGCATCGGCACGCCGAGCATGGTCTCCAGCAGCGAGCAGAGCCCCAGCAGAAACAGATCGGCGCCCGTGCCCTGCTCCAGACGGTCACCCATCAGCTCGCAGCAACGGCCACGCAGGACCGCCATGGTCACCACTTCCGTGGGACCCGAATTCAGACCGGCCATGGCCCAGATGGTGGCCCACCGGGCAATGGTGCCCGTACCCAGCAGCACCAGGGCCTCGCGCAGGGAGCTGATCTCCCGGCGGACGCCGAATGCGGCCGAGTTCACGCACTGCAGCACGCGAAGCGTAATCGAGGCGTCGTGCTTGACCAGTTCTTCCAGCTCGCCCATGGTGAGCGTGGGCTTGTTCAGGGCCGCGAGCAGGTTGAGATAGGCGAGTTGACGTCCGGGCAGCGGCTTGCTGCGCACGATGAGCGGCTCGCAGAAGAAGAACCCCTGAAAGAGATCGAAGCCAACCGACTGGGTGTCGCGCACCAGCGCACGTGTGCCGACCCGCTCGGCGATCAGGCGGAGGCCACGGTGGGCCAGATGCCGGGCGAGCTGGGACCGTTCCTGCGCCGGCGTGGCCACCGCATCCACCTTCACGAAGCGCATGAAGGGGAGGAGTTCCTCGGCCGGGGTCTTCGGGGTGAAGCCGTGCAGGGCAATGGAGTAGCCGCTGCCCTGCAGGTCGCGGCAGGCGGTCACGAGCTCCTTGTCGACGGCGACGGTGCCGTCCAGTTCGAACACGGCATGGGCCGGCGGCAACACGCGGCAGGCATCGCTGAGCAGCAGCTCGCGCGTCATGGAGAGAAATGCCGGGTGACCATCCGTCAGCTCGTCGAGCCCCACGGACAGCAGCGTGTCGCTGAGGGCGCGCGCGGTGCTTTGCGGGTCGTCTGCATCAGCACCGCTGTGGAGCAGTTCATAACCAAACACGTCACCAGTGGCCGACAGAATGGGCTGACGGGAGATGGCGACAGTTTCAAGCGTCTCAACGAGTGCCGGCATATGGAGGTCCTGTCCCGCGATGGCGGGAACTTCACGCCGGATTAATCGGCGGCAGGTGGCAACACTTGAGTGGCCTGTCCCATAACGGCATACGGAGCACCATCAAGGGTCAGATACTGCGTCGAATCAGGTCACGGTAGTATGGGGACCATGCATAACCCGCTCGTACCCGAGACGCTCGAAGGTTGGGGCCTTCTTCACCTGCTGTACCGCATCAGGTGGGAGCTGGTTCGGGAGCAGGACGACCTCGCCGCCATCGCGGC
Source organism: Acidobacteriota bacterium (assembly GCA_021731095.1). Classification (GTDB taxonomy): domain Bacteria; phylum Acidobacteriota; class Vicinamibacteria; order Vicinamibacterales; family UBA2999; genus JAKFYA01. The sequence continues at coordinate 4,680 of JAKFYA010000005.1, forward strand.
CGAGGCAGCGCGCGTGCTGGCGCCGGCCGACGGAGAAGGCTCGACCACCTGGGTCCAGATGCTCGGCCACAAAGCCGACCTGATGGTGGTCTGCATGCGGAAGGGTTTCGAGGGGCTGGCACAGGCGCAGCTCGCCATCAGCCGCAGTGCGCTGGGCGACCTGCTCGAGCTGACCACGTCCTACGTCTCCGTCGTGGAGCTCGGGATGTACGACATGACGGCGAAGATCCACGAGCAGCTGGGCGCGAAGTTCAAGCCGGGCAGTGACGAGTTCGAGCAGGCGTTCGATGCGGAGATGGAGACCCAGCGCGGTCGTGTCATGAGCCGCCTGTTCCTCGACGTGCCCAGGGGCCGCTATGTCTGCTTCTACCCGATGGACAAGCGGCGCGGTGAGACCTTCAACTGGTATGCGGAGACGTTCGAGAAGCGGGCCGCGATGATGCGCGAACACGGCATGATCGGCCGCCACTATGCCGGCAAGGTGACGCAGGTCATTTCCGGCTCAATCGGGTTCGACGACTGGGAGTGGGGCGTCGATCTGTTTGCTGATGACCCGCTGGTCTTCAAGAAGCTCATCTACGAGATGCGGTTCGACGAGGCCAGCGCGAGATACGCAGAGTTCGGGCCGTTCTACACCGGACTGCAGTTTTCGGCCAGCCAGCTCGGCGAGCTACTGGCCGGGAGGGTGCCCGCGCTGCTGGGCTGAGACCCTGGTCGGGTCACCAGCCTTTCCCCTGTGATCCCCTGATGGTGGTGCGGAGATGTGCCGATAGGTGACATATCCGGACTTCCGCTGGTGGAGTCTCCTGTATGCCTGTGGCGTGCGCGGACCGAGCCGCCGCAGGGTTCTCATGTTCTGGAGGGTGGGGAATGAAGCGTCTGATGTTGGCTGCGGCGTGTCTGCTGACGATGTCGTCGGCAGCATTCGCCCAACTCGCCGGGGGTGTGGTTGCCGGACAGGTATCCGACCCTCAG
>JAKFYA010000173.1 GCA_021731095.1 Acidobacteriota bacterium
GTCCGGTCGCCTGAAAGGCGCAGACCGGCTGCTCAGGGCCGAGCAGTTCCATCGAGGACGGGCTCAGAAATGCCTGCCCCGAGCGCCCGTGCACGAAGAAGAACACGGGCTCGGTGCCGCCTCGCCGCAGTCGAATCATCACCGGCGGCCGACGCGGGCCCGTCGTTGATGCCGATGCGCGTGCGGCGCGAACCGCCACGGCCATTCCGGCCACGGTGGCATCCACCAGCAGCGCCTCGAGTGGAATGCGGACCCCTGTCACGCGTTCGAGTTCCGCATGTAGCACTGTGGCCGTCAAAGAGTCGCCACCAAGCTGGAAGAAATCGCCGGCCCGGCCGACCGGGCCCAGGCGTAACTGCGCCTCAAACAGCCCGGCGACCATCGCTTCGACCTCGTCGGCCGGGGGAGCGCCAGCACGTGCCTGACGTTCGGCCGCCTGCGCGTCCTCATGGCGTGCGTGCTCCAGCAGCCCCTGGCGATCGAGCTTGCCGCTCAACGTCGAAGGCAACGACGCCAGGCCATAGAAGCGGGCCGGCACTTTCCATTCAGGCAGCAGTCTCTTCGCCTGCTGGCGGATCGCCGACGGTTCGAAGAGCAGGCCGTTGGAAGGGACGATGAATGCGAGCAGCTGCTGCTCCCCGCGCTCCGTCACCGGAACGACCGCCACGTCGGACACTCCGTTCACCTCGCGGAGTGCCGCTTCCACTTCCCGCATGTCGACACGGTAGCCGCGAATCTTCACCTGATGATCGCGCCTGCCGATAAATTCAAAACGCCCATCGGGCAGGGCGCGGGCGAGGTCACCGGTGCGATACACGCGGCGACGAGCGTCGAGCGGGTCAAGCGCGAAGGCGCGTGCCGTCGCCTCGGGCTGCCGCCAGTATCCGTCCGCCAGGTAGGCGCTGGTGACCACCAACTCGCCAACCTCACCCACCGAAAGTGCCTGACCGTCGTCGCCGATCACAGAGAGAGCTTTGTCCGGCACCGGCCAGCCCGCGGTAATGGTCTCGCTGTTGATGACGGTGTCGTGCCGGACTTCCCCAAACGTCAGCAGCGTCGTCTCGGTCGTGTTCAGCCGATGGTGGAGCACGCCCGGGGAAGGGAAGTGACGCTTCCATCCGTCGAGATCCGCCGGCAGAACGACGTCGCCGCCGAGCGCCACGAGCCGGACCTGCGGGAACACCTCGGCCGCGTCGAGCGTGGCGAGGAACCGCCGGAACAGTTGCACCGGCGGGCGCAGCACCGTGATGCCTTCGTCGATGAGCCATTCCCGAAATGCCGGCAGGCCGCTGTGCGCGACGTCGAACACGCACACCGCAGCGCCGAGCAACAGCGCGCCGCAGAGGTCCGCCTGCGACACGGCAAAGCTGCAGTGCGTGAGAAGCGACTGGCGATCTGAGGGCTGAATAACCTCGTACTGGGTGGAGAGCCAGACGCGGTGCAGCACGGCGCGATGGCTGCGCACGACGGCCTTGGCCTGGCCCGTGGTGCCCGAGGTGAAGAAGACGGTGGCCGCATCCGACGGTCCGGTGGTCTGCGTCGGGTTGTCCGCCGGCGTGGAGCCAGTGAGGCTCTCGAGTGTGAGCACCTCGCAGGCGTCTCCCGCGATGGCGCGGGCGCGGGCCTCGAAGATGTGGTTGGTGATGAGGAGCGAGGGCGCGACGTTGGTCATCGCCTCGGCCTGCGCCCGTTGCGGCATCGCTGGGTGCAGGGCGAGATACGCCTGTCCCGCTTTCCAGGCGCCGAGCGTGGCGATCACCATCTCTGGCGACACGTCCAGCAGATAGGCGACACAGCCAGCGCTGTGGTCCGTGCGCGCACGGACCGCGTGCGCGAGGCGATTGGCCTCGGCATTCAGCTCGGCATACGACCACCGCCTGCCGTTGCCGGTGAGAGCGAGGCCCTCGGGTTGATGATCGACCACCGCTTCAAAGCGTGTGGCGAGCCCCTGTTCGATGTCGGCGTTGGTGAACGGCAGCGCCGCTCGTACAGACGACGCGACGATGGACACGGCGGCATTCTGGCGCATCTGCGCCTCTGACACCAGGCTGCCGGTAGCGTCAGGTCGACGGGTGGCGCGCACTCTCGCCGCTCGGCGAGTCCAGCCCTCATGGGGGAGAATGCCGCACCGGCGCGGAAATCTCCGTTGCCGATCCAGCCGCGTCGTTGTGCAAGTCGCTCACGCGGCGGAGTCCGCGACCGCGTTGGGCCTCCCATCCGGGTGAGCACCTGCATCGCCAGAGATCCCCGGCACGCCGCATGCACCGTCACTCGCCGTGTTGCCAGCGGAACCTGTGGGGGGGTATCTATGAAGCTCTTGAATCGGAAGTGGTGGTCCCGGATCGGCCTTGGTCTTCTCGGGGCACTCGTGGTGATCCAGCTGGTACCTTATGGCCGCGAGCACACCAACCCGCCGGTCACGGGCGAACCCACCTGGGACGCGCCGGAAACGCGCGCGTTGGCCCGGCGGGCCTGTTTCGATTGCCACAGCAATGAGACGCAGTGGCCTGCGTACGCAGCCATCGCGCCCATCTCCTGGCTTGTCCAACACGACGTCGACGAAGGTCGAGCTGTCCTGAACTTCTCCGAGTGGTCTCGGCCGCAGCCGGAGGCGAAGGACGCCTCCGAAGAAGTGCGGGAGGGTGAGATGCCGCCTGCCGCCTACGCCTTGATCCACGCACACGCTCGCCTCAGCTCATCCGATCGCGACCGGCTCTCGCAAGGGCTTGCGAGAAGCGTGGGCATGGCTGCGAAACAGTAGCCGGACGGACGCCCACGCGTCGAAGTGCGTGCGGCTCGCGCCGCTTGACATATTCCCATCATGGAATATATAAGTTCGGCCCATGCCGCGCGCCTCGACCACGTCGGATCCGTTCAGCGCCATCGCTGAGCCCCGTCGTCGACACATCCTGGAATTCATTGCGGCCGAGGAGCGCTCGGTCAACGACATCGCCGACTTCCTTGAGATGCGGCAGCCTTCGGTTTCCAAGCACCTGCAGGTGCTTCGAGATGTCGGTCTGGTCACGGCGAGGCGCGACGGCCGGCAGACCCTGTATCGAACCAACGCAGACGCGCTTCGCACGATTCACGAGTGGAGCCGGATGTTTGCCCAGCACTGGGGCGGACAGCTTCGGCGTATCAAGGCACACGCGGAGGAGGATCGATGACCACGACGGCACCCGTTTCAGAAAGCCAGACCTTCACCATCACTGAAGACATTGCCGTGCGCGCCTCGATCGAGCAGACGTTTGCGTCGCTCGTGGCGCACATGGGCCGGCTCAACGAATCTCCGGAAGGCGCGCCGCTGCCGATGATTCTGGAGACCCGTCCCGGCGGTCGCTGGTATCGCGACCTGGGCGGCGACAACGGACACCTGTGGGGTTTTGTGCAGAGCATCAAGCGGCCGGCGCTGCTGGAAATCTGGGGACCGCTGTTTGTGTCGACAGGCGCTACCTCGAATCTGCTGTACCGACTGACTGAGACACCCGAAGGCACGCTCATCAAGTTCACGCACACGCTGGTCGGGCCGTTCCCCGAGGATCACCGGCCGAGGCTCATGTCGGGATGGACCGCGCTGCACGCGCGTGTCCGCAAGGCCGCCGAAACCGCGGCGAATTAGGAGGCTGCTGATGAAGATGATCGACGGACTGCTTGCAGAACTGGAACAGGAAGCTCACACGACGCGCCGCGTGCTCGAGCGGATCCCACAAGCTCACCTTTCGTGGAAGCCGCATCCAAAGTCGATGTCCCTGGGGCAACTCGCACTCCATGTGGCGACGGTTCCGGGGAACGTCGCCGAGCTTGCCGCGATGGATGCGATTCCCAATCCGCCGAGCTTCGTTCAGGCTGAAGCAGCCACCGCATCTGAACTGGTGCCAGCGCTCACCGAGAGCGTCGCGAAGGCGAAGCGGGCGCTTGGCGGATTCGACGATGCGAAGATGGGCGCGATGTGGCGGCTGCAGAGTGGCGGCAAGGACATCATGGCAATGCCGCGCGTCGCATTTGTTCGAGCCATCATGCTGAACCACTGGTATCACCACCGCGGCCAGCTGCTCGTCTATCTGCGGCTGCTCAATCAGTCCGTGCCGTCGGTCTACGGTCCCACCGCCGACGAGAATCCGTTCGCAGAGTGACGGAATTCGAACATGCTCGAGGCACCAGCGCCGGGGACCTTCGCGGTCCCGGTGCATCGAGATACGTTCAATGGAACCGACATTCTGGTGTGCGCGGGTGGGGACGATGGCCCTGTCGGCTGCTGGCCGATCAGTAGCGAAACAGGCGGGTCATCTTGACGAGCAGAGCCCGGCTCTGTAATTCCGCGAAGCGGTCGGGCACGAGCGTCGTGCTGGCGTCGTTGTACACCACAAACAGGTCGCTGCCCGGGGTGTACTCCCAGCGGAACCGGATGTTTGACGAGAGGGATCCCGTGCTCGAGTTGTACTGGACAAGCGTTGCCAGACCGGCTCGGGGCGAAAACGAGTAGGTCGCGCGCGTCGACACGAGATCGGTGCGGAACCGGCCCCACGGCGTGTCTATCCAGTTCTCGGTGACGGTGGGTTCGAGCGCAAGGCGACGGGTGAGGTCGATGCGCCCGGTATATCCAGCTGAGCGTCGCGTGCCGTCGTAAAACGTGCCGGACGTGGCGCTGAACGTTCCTCGCACGAGCCGGACCGGCCCGAGCGTGTAGGCAATCGAGGTGGTCTCGAACGAGTACGCGCCGACCGGGATCGTCACGCCGCGCGCCGGCGTGAAGGGCCTCGGAATGAACTCATAGGCGCGCTCGTGGGAGGCGTTGAAACCGTCGCCGTTGTGAAGGTCGCCTCGGAAGGTGCCAACCGCCGCCCGCGACTGCAGCTGTCCTCCGAAGTCGGTGATGTGCTTGAGGCTGCCCTCGAAATACAGCTTGCGTACGCCGGCCGCGTGAGGCCGCGGGCTGTACCGTGCGTAGCCGTACTGCTTGCGGAAATCCGCGCGGCGGAGAAATCCGATCTCGGGGCTGAACTGTGGCTCCACCGTCAGATACTCGGCCGTTGCGCCGTAGCGGTCAGCGTTGTAGTCCACCTGGCCGTAATAGCTGGCCGACTTCCCCGAACTGCCGGCCGTCTGCGTGCGCGCGTAGTAGCCGTTGATGGTCGTGACGCCGAACCCGAGGTTCGCGTCCACGCCGTACGAGAACTGGTCCTTCCCGCCAGAGGGCGCCCGGTCGGTTGCCAGCACACCGATCGATCCGCGGCGTGACACGTCGCGCTTGAGCCGCACCACGCGAAAGTCGGTGGGCGGCGCCGCCACCGCGTCCGATGCCGCCGTGTGGATGTTGAGCACACCAAGCGTGTAGGGTCCGACCTTGCCGGTCACCCGGCCGCCGGCGCGCAGCGGGATCGCCTGGCCCTTCTCGAGACCGATGCGGCGGCTGAAGAAGAGCACGGGGAGTTCTGTGGTGTCGGCGCCGCCCCCGAAGCCGAAGATGCCTTGTCCCTCCAGGAAGAAGTCGCGCTTCTCGGGAAAGAACAGTGAAAACCGCGTCAGGTTCACCTGCTGCTGATCGTCTTCAACCTGCGCGAAGTCCGTGTTCAGCGTGAAATCAGCGGTCACGCTTGGCGTGATCCCGTACTTGGCGTCGAGCCCGACGTCGCCATCAAGCTGTCCAGACT
>JAKFYA010000183.1 GCA_021731095.1 Acidobacteriota bacterium
ATGAACGGCCCGGCGGTCCGGGCCAATGAGGGCCGGCAGATACGCCAGACCGAACGTGACGATGTCGAGCGCCGAGACCAGCGTCCGACGAAGCGCCACGGCCCCACCCACAGGACGCAGATCGCCACCGACCACACGGATGCCGGCCGCCATCTTGCCAATGGTCTGACCGCCCACGGTCGTGAAGGCCGCAAAGTAGCCCACCTTGACCATGGCGAGAAAGACACCAAGCGGCAGGAGCGGCAGCGCCAGCAGTTCACTGCCAGCAAGCCCCGTCATCCGGAGCGTGAAATACAACACGACGGCATCGATGCCAAACAACACGGCCAGGTCCAGCGCCGCGGCCGCCACGCGACGGCCCGCAACCAGGTCTGTCACCGGCCCCTCCAGCCGCACGGTCCCGCGGGTCGCTGCTGGCGCGGGGACTGGCTCATCCAGGAAGTCCAGTGCGGGCGTCTCCAGTTCTGCGTGCGGCAGGACACGCAGGCGAGGCGTATCGGGCGTCCGACGCACCGCCAACGGCTGGCGCGGCTTGGCGGGCACCGTCACCAGGGGTGTGTCATCGGCGGTGTCGGACAGAAACAGCGGCAGTGCTGCCAGCTCCGGCATGCCAGTACCACGTTCACTCGGACGTCCGCGAAAGGCCGATGGCGGCAGGCGCGGGGCGTCGTCTGGCTCACGGGGTGGCGCCGGAGCAGGCGTGTGTACGGCCTCAGACACCTGTGCCACGACGGGCCCCGACATGACGGATGGCGGTGGCGGCTCCAGGGGCTGACCCTGCGGCGCCTCCGCCGCAGGTTCGCTGAACACGGCCTGGTCGAGATCGCGCAGCCAGCCGTCCGGGGTCGGCGCCTGGGCGGAGCGGGGTTCCGCGTCCTGACGCCACAACAGGTCCGGGTCGGCGCCAACGCCAGCGTCTGCTGCACTACGGGCTTCCTGGAACACATCGTCGAAGGCGAGGGGGCCCTGCGGCGACAGCGAGAAGTCATAGCCGCACAGCTTGCACCGATCGACTGTCTCGAAACCGAGATACCCGCACTTCGGGCACTTCATCGTGTTCCCCCACCCACCGTCGTCGCCGCGGCCCGCGCACGCGGCTCGAGTATCCGTTGCTGTATCTCCGTCCGCAGGGCCACGACGTCACCGCGCAAGGGCTCCCGCCGGCTCGCTGCATCGAGCGCGGCCAGCGCATCACGCAGGTGCCCACCGGCGAACAGCGCTCTGGCGCGTGCGATGTCCAGCTCGGCACCGGTCACCATCGGCAGCGGCTCGGCCACCAGGGCCCCGGCCGTGTCCGGAACGGGCGGTGGTCCACCGGTCCACTGCGCCACGACAATTCCGACCAGCACGGCGCCCACAGCGACGGCCACGGTGGCGGCAACCGTCACCCCCACCCTCCGGGGCCGCGACACGAAGACGGGAGTCGTCATCCCATCGTCGGGGTCCACGGCGAGCTGCCGGGGCGCCACCTCAACGGTGGCTGTCCCACCGGCTTGCAGTCGCGTCAGCCTGGCGAGGAGAGCCGATGCGAGATCCGTAGGGCCAATCTGTTCCACGGCCCGCGTGATCAGGGCATGTGCGGCATCCGTGTCTCCACGCTCGAACGCATCGACGCCACGATGCAGGAGCTCGTCCGATTCCCGCTGCCGTTCTGCCGTGGCACGTCGGGCACGCTCTATATAGGCGCGGGCCCGTTCATGATTGCGATCGAGAAAGAGGACGCGGGTCCAGACATTGATCGCCTGATCGTACTGTCCTCGCACAAAGTGGTCGAGACCGATGACCAGCAGCGCCTCGATCCTGGCGTCACGATCGGGCTGGGTCTCTGGCGAGTCCGGGGCAGCGGTCGTGCGGGACGGATCTGACATGGGAAGGGCGTTCGGTTGCCCGAATTATCGAGCAAAACCCTGTTCGGGTCAATGAATTACGCGGTTCCAGCCGTGTGGTACAAGACGGGTGTGGGACTCATCGAATGCATCCCGAACATCAGCGAGGGCCGACGGCCGGAGGTGGTGGCCGACCTCGCTGCCGCCGTCAGGAACACGCCGGCCATCCGCCTGCTCGATGTGACCGCGGATGCGTCCCACCACCGCTCGGTCCTGACCTTTGCCGGTCCGCCGTCGGCACTCAGCGCAGCCGTGCTGGCCCTGGTGGAACGGGCGGTCGCCACGGTGGACCTCCGCACACACACCGGCGAACATCCCCGTATCGGCGCGGTGGATGTGGTGCCGTTCGTCCCGCTGGCGGGCGCCACGCTGGACGAGTGCGTGAGCCTGGCCCGAGACACAGCCGCACTGGTGGCCACCCGCTTCCAGATTCCTGTCTACCTCTATGAAGCGGCAGCGACCGCGCCACACCGGAAGAACCTTGCCGACGTCCGTCGCGGCGGCTTCGAGCACCTGGCCACGCGCATGCAGGATCCCGCCTGGGCGCCTGACTTCGGTCCGGCCCACCCACACCCGACCGCCGGCGCAATGGCCATGGGGGCACGAGGGCCGCTGATCGCCTTCAACGTGAACCTGGCCGACACGCGCTTCGAGGTCGCGCGCGCCATCGCCGGCGAGATCCGCGAACGTGCTGGCGGTCTACCCTGCGTCAAGGCGATACCGGTGCGCCTGGCCGACCGTGGCCTCGTGCAGGTCTCGATGAACCTGACAGACTTTCATCGCACGTCGATGACTGCGGCCTTCGACGCCGTGGAGCGCGCCGCGGCACGTTACGGAGCCATGGTGCTCGAAAGTGAGCTGATCGGCCTGGTCCCGGAAGCGGCCCTGCCCGCAGACCCGGCGGTGCGCCTCCGCCTGCGTGGCTACACGCGCAGCATGGTGCTGGAGGAACGGCTCGCCCAATGCCTCTAGCGTGGTGGCCTGCTCAGATGGCCTCGTCTTCGTCAGCGCGCCGGACGGGCCCGATGCCAAAGCCCCGCATCTTCCGGTAGAGGTTGCTGCGCTCCACACCGAGCACGTCCGCCGTACGCGAGATGTTGCCTTGCTGGGTCGCGAGCGCCCGCAGAATGTAGTCCCGCTCGAACCGATCACGCGCCTCGTGCAGCGGCTCCTGGGACGCGGGCTCGCGAGGTCCGGTCACCCTGGTCACTCCGCCACCTCCGAGAAACGCGAGATCGCGGGACGAGATCCGCTCTCCCGGCACCATGATCATCAAGCGCTCAATGACGTTTCTCAGCTCGCGCACGTTGCCGGGCCACGCGTACTGTCGCAGCGCCAGCAGCGCATCGCTGTCGAAGGCCTTGCCCCGTCGACCATACTCGCGCGCCAGCATCGCCATGAAGTGCTCGGCCAGCAGCGGGATGTCGGCGTCGCGTTCCCGCAGGGCCGGGACGGCAATCGGAATCACATTCAGCCGGAAGTACAGGTCCTCGCGGAACCGACCGGCCCGAATCTCCTGCACCAGGTCCTTGTTCGTCGCCGCCAGCACGCGCACATCGACACGAATCCTGGCATTGCCACCAACGGCCTCGACGACCTGCTCCTGGAGTGCCCGCAGCACCTTCGCCTGCGTCTTCAGGCTCATGTCCCCGATCTCGTCCAGGAACAGCGTGCCACCGTTTGCGGCCTCGAACTTGCCCCGGCGGTCGGCCACCGCACCCGTGAACGCGCCGCGCACATGGCCGAACAGCTCGCTCTCGATCAGCTCTTCGGGAATGGCCGCGCAGTTCACCTCGATGAACGGCCCGCTCTTGCGGCGGCTCAGCGCGTGGATATTGCGTGCCACCAGTTCCTTGCCCGTGCCGTTCTCGCCCTGAATGAGGACCCGGCCATTGGTCGGTGCCGCGGTGGCGACCTGCTCACGCAGCTGCTCGATGACGTAACTCTCGCCGATGATCGTGTGCTGGGCGTCCACCCGCGCCCGCAGCGCGCGATTCTCCACCTCGAGACGACGCTGCCGAAGGGCATTGCGCACGACCAGCATGGTCTTCTCGAGTGACAGGGGCTTCTCGACGAAGTCAAAGGCTCCCATCTTGATGGCGCGCACGGCCGACTCCACACTGCCGTGGCCGGAAATGACCACGACCTGGGCATCGATCTCTCGTTCGCGCATGCGCGCAAGCGTGGCCAACCCATCCATGCCTGGCAACCACACATCCAGCAGGACGACATCGTAGGCCCCGGTCACCAGTCGCTCGAGGCAGGCCTCTCCCGTCTCGACCGCGTCGACGTCATAGCCCTCGTCGCGCAACACGCCCGCAAGGGCGCTGCGCACCCCGGGCTCGTCGTCCACAATCAGAATGGCTGCCATGTCGCGATGCGTGCACCTCTAGCAGGGTAGGTCGATGGCGAAGCGTGTGCCGGAGGGCGCATTGTCTGACACGTCGATGCTGCCGCCATGCTCGGCCACGATCCGCCGCACAATGGCCAGCCCGAGCCCACTCCCCCTCCGCTTCGTTGAATAGTAGGGCAGGAAGAGCTTCTCCCGTTCCTCGGGTGGAATCCCTGGCCCGTGGTCGGCAATGACAATCCGCACGACACGGTTTCCTGGCTCGTGGGATGTCTCGACATCAATGACGCCACGCTGCTCCATGGCCTCGATGGCGTTGTCCACAAGATTGATCACCACCCGCCTCATCTGCTCAGGGTCGATCGCGACAGCCGGCACACCGGCCCCGAATCTGGTGCGGATGTCGACCTCGGCGAAGAGACCCCGATACAGTCCGAGCGCATCCTGCAGGAACTGGTGCACATCCGTGGGAGCGGTCCGCGGGACGGGCATGCGCGCAAACTGCGAGAACTCGTCGACCAGCCCTTTCAGCGATTCCACTTCCCCGACGATGGTAGTGGTGCATTCGTCGACCAGTGACCGGGTCGGCTCTGGTGCACTGGCGAGGTGACGCCGGATCCGCTCGGCGCAGAGCTGGATGGGGGTGAGAGGATTCTTGATCTCGTGCGCGAGCCGTCGCGCCACCTCGCGCCAGGCCGCCACCCGCTGCGTGCGAACGAGCGGCGTCACGTCGTCGAGCACCAGGACGATGCCATCCGCCACACCGTCCTCCCGCTGGAGCGGCGTGGCCATGACGGTCAGGTGAAGCTCGCGTCCTCCCCGGGTGATGGCCATCTCCTGCGGACGCGGCTCGGTCCGGCTCCGCATGGCCTCGTCGATCACCGCCACGAGTGGGCCGAACTCGGGCGCCCCGAAGACGGCGCCGACGGTCGCCCCGCGTGTCACCGGCTCGATGTCCAGGAGCCGTGCGGCAGCCGGGTTGACGGTACTGACCTGCCCGGCCCGGTCTACTGACACGACCCCGGTCGCGATCCGCTCGAGAATCGTCTCGATATAGCGGCGACGCGCCTCGCCGTCCTGATGCTTGCGCGCCACATCGTGCGTGGTCTGCTCCAGCGAGCGTCGGCTCGTGGCCAGCTCGGCGGCCATGCTGTTGAACGCCTCGATCAGGAGGCCGAACTCGTCTTCGGTCTCTGGCACCAGGCGATGTTCCAGATGCCCGGCTCCGATTTCCCTGGCTGCGGCCGCCAGCATCTGGACCGGCCTGGTGATCCGCTTGGCGAGGTACAGGCCCACCCAGGTGGCCGCCACCAGAATCAGCAGCGTCAACATCAGGAAGAACGAGAGGTAGACCGTCGCGAGCGGCTGCTTCAGGACCCGCAACTGCTGGTAATCCTCATAGG
>JAKFYA010000061.1 GCA_021731095.1 Acidobacteriota bacterium
CTACCTCGCCCAGCAGCAACTGCTGTGGCTGGTGACCGATGAGAACGCTGAGCTGAAGTCGTCACTGATAGACGCCCTGAATCCGCTCTTCAACCGCGCCCCGTCGGGTGGCCGCACCGGCGTCTGGTGGATCAATCAACGCAAGTCCTTCTCCGACGAGTCGGAACTGGGCATCGTCTTCGCCGGAACGCTCCGCCAAGACGGACGGCACCTGGGCCACCATCAGAACCTTCGGCGCATGCAACCAGGAGACGTGACTATCCATGCCGGGGGAGGAAAGCTCCTGGCTATCGGTCGCGTCGTTGCCCCAGCAGTCGAGGCGACGCGCCCGTACGGTTCTCCAGAGACTCGAGACCGGGGCCACATGGTGCCCGTGGAGTATTTCCCACTCGAGCACGCGATTTCGGTGTCCGAATTGCCCGTCCGAGAAGGCAGCGAAGGGCCCTTCACGGTCAAGGGCACGCCGAAGCAGGGATACGCATTCCCCGTCGTCCAGGCTTGGGCCGATGCGCTCCGCGAATCACGGTCTTGGCCCTTGGGATCCGCGTGGCAGACACCCGAAAGGAATTACTGGACTTTCCAAGCCAACCCGCAACAGTGGAGTCTGATCGATCACCTGTCGACGATGCCGGTCGGTAGCCAAGAACCATGGGTGGTCAGTCGGTATCGGGACCAGATGCAGCCAGGTGATGGTGTAGCCCTCTGGGAAGCGGGCGAGCACGCAGGCTTCTACGTCCTTGCGGTCATAATCGGATCTCCGTTCGAGCGATCGAAGCCGGACTTCCGTCCCGGCAATGGCGAGAATGACTGGGGAGTTCCCCTGCGGGTCACCCGCCACGTGACGCCGGCCGTCCTGAGAGCTGACGTCCGAGCGACACCGGGCCTGAGCAGCCTCGACGTGCTGAACCGGCCCTGGGGAGGCACCAACCAGAGAATGACCGAGGACCAGTGGTGGGCCCTGCTGGCACGCTGCTCGCCGACAGGATCCGTCCCACATTGGGACGGCCTCTTGCACTGGAGCGAGCGGATCGCCACGAGCGTGAACCTCGATGCAGCCGAGCGTGACTACAAGCTCGAGCTGGCGGAGCGCATCCGGGAACTGCGGCACGCTGTCCTCGCCGGCCAGGACTGGCAACCCCTCCTTAAGCACGCGCTCGCCCCGCCCAACAACATCGTCGACTACCGCGTCGGTGGTCCCCTGCGCGAATGGGCGGGCCAGAGCCCCGATGAGGCGCGGGCCGCTCTTGAGGAACTGTGGGAGGAAGGCCGCGATTCGGTCGCGGCGGTCGCGGCGTTCACGGACAGGCTGCCACCCACGGTTTCGGGAGCCGGCACCCGAGCCAATTTGGCCTCCTACCTCCTGCTGGGGATGGACCCGGCCAAAGTCGCTATCTACCGCTCTTCGGCATATGAGCTCGCATACCGCCTCGTGGGAATCAAGCCGCCCGGACGTGACCGTCCCGAAGGTGCCTACGAGGCCGGTGCACAGTTCTTGGACCAGTACCGAGATCGGCTCGCGTCTCGTGGCGTCGACCTCCGCGATCGTCTCGATGCCCAGGGCCTGCTGTGGACAGTTCTCAAATCGCCGCCACCCGAGGACTGGACACAGTCCGACAAGGACGGACTTCGCAAGTTCCGTGAGGAGAACGCAGTGACCGATCTTTCCGCTCTGGTCGACATGTTCCGTGAAGAGAAGCCATACCCGTACGGGGGCGACCCCGAACGCCAGGCCCAGCGGTCGGACCTGGCGGCGGCACTCACAGCCGAGGCATTACTTGATCCGGACCTCGACACCCTGCGCCGGTTCGCAGGCGGTGCCTATGGTTCGCCGGGACCCCAGGCACGCTTCAACACCCAGCTCCAAACTGCCACTGGGGCCCAGCGGATCGCGGAGGCGCTGGAGTACTTGTTGCGCGGGGATGGTGAACTTGAGGAGCGGTTGCAGCAGCTGCTGTCCGGTGAGCGGCGCGTCTCGGGGTTGGGCGAGGCTCTGCTTACGAAGGCGCTCGCCGTCACCGAGCCGGATCGGTGGATGCCGAACTACGTCACCGTCTCGCGCAACGGCGTCGGCAAAGTCGATGTGCTCCGGCTCCTCGACCTAGGCGAGATCCCAGACGGATTGACCCAGGCGGGCGCGGCCATCTGGTCCAACGACCGCGTCCGGCAGGCTCTGGAGCCGTATTTCGGGGAAGACGCATGGGGCATGCAGGAGTTCTCCTGGTGGCTGATCAAGCGTGACATTGCACCGCCGGACCCCGGCGACCCGATCGTCGCGCTTGCAGCCGAACTCCTGCTGCCTGAGGAATGGGTCCGACGCACCCTGTGGTTGCTCGAGGACAAGGGCCAGATTGTCTTCTACGGACCACCCGGTACTGGCAAGACCTACGTCGCACGCCAACTGGCCGAACTCGTCGCAGCAGGAGGAGGCACGGTCGAGACGGTCCAGTTCCATCCCTCGTACGCATACGAGGACTTCGTCGAGGGCTACCGCCCGCAACTAACCGAGAATGAGCAGATCACCTACGCCATCGTTGACGGCCCGTTGAAGCGACTGGCGGCTGCGGCCGAAGCGCGCCCGGACGTGAACCACGTCCTACTCATCGACGAGATCAACCGAGCCAACACCTCCAAGGTTCTTGGCGAGCTGTACTACTTGCTGGAGTACCGCGACGAGTCCATCCGGCTTCAATACTCGGCTACGCCCTTTGCGCTTCCGAAGAACTTGAAGATCATCGCGACGATGAACACCGCCGATCGATCAATCGCCCTCCTCGACGCTGCACTGCGCCGTCGCTTCCACTTCGTGCCGTTCTTCCCCGACCGGGCTCCGATCGACCGCCTGCTGGTCGACTGGCTTGCCAAGAACCGACCCGAAATGGGACATGTCGCCTCCCTCGTGGCGCTAGCCAACAGCATGCTCGTGGACCGCAACCTGGCGATCGGCCCCAGTCACTTCCTGCGGTTGGACCTGGATGAGGAGATCCTCACCCGGGTCTGGGAGCACTCGGTGCTGCCCTACCTCGAGGAGCAGTTCTTCAGTGACCCCGACCAGGTCGATGACTTCACCCTCGCGCGACTGCGCGCGCCGAAGGGACTCGACAAAGCGATCTCCGGCACCTCCGTGGAGGCCGCCACTGACGACCAGGGCGAGTCGAGTCAGGAGATCTGACGTCGTTGAAGCGAGTCGTTGAATGTTGGGAATGGCGGACCACTCCGTCCGTCTTCCTCACCGTGGCTCAACGCGACGCTCTCAGCGAACTCGTGCCCTCGCTGCGAATCTCGCCGACGGCGCGCACGAGCGACCACTACGACCTCACGCCGGGCAGCACGGTCGGCATCGTGCGGTTCGGCGACCTCTCCGTTCAGATCGAACCGAAGATCGGCCCGGCCAAGGTCATCGCGCTGTCGTCACTAGCCTTCGATCCTCGAGCATGGAAGGACCCCAGCGCATCCCTGGCTAGTTCCGTCGGCCTCGTTGAGGCCCTGACGACCGCTCTCGCAACGCTCACGCGTCAGGCGTTGCGCTCAGGCCTCCTGCAGGGCTATCGGACTACCGACGACGTGCTTGCGACCGTCAAAGGCCGCATCCGCTTCGCCACACAGGTCCAGCAGCGGCAGGGGCTGCCGCTTCCGGTTGCGGTGACATACGACGACTACACCCACGATGTTCTTGAGCACCAACTCATCCGAGCAGCGGCCAACCGGCTCGGGCAGATGCGGGTTCGGACCCCACACGCCCGACAAGACCTCACCTGGCTACGGCTCCAACTCGACGGGGTCGCCGATCGACCCTTCTCGCCGACCCAAGTTCCCGAACCGCACTGGACGCGAATCAATGAGCGATACCGCCCAGCGGTCGGCCTTGCCCGGCTCATCCTCGCGGGGATGTCGCTTGAGTCCCGAGCCGGTAGTCGTGATGCCATGGCCTTCTTGATCGACATGAACACTGTCTTCGAAAGCTTCGTTCGAGTCAGCCTTCGAGATCGCCTCCGTCTCGACAGCCGAACGTTTCCCGATGGCAACCACACCCCCCGCCTATACCTCGACCGCGAACGGCGGTGGGTTCCCCTCAAACCTGACCTGTCTTGGTGGGACCGGCAGCGCACCGGCTGCCGATTCGTCGGAGACTGCAAGTACAAGCGTCCCGACTTAAGCATCGCCAACGCCGACGTGTACCAAATGCATGCGTACCTCACGGCCCTGAATCTGCCTGCCGGTCTGATGGTGTACGCGACTACTGATCAATTCCTGCCGCCGTTCTCAGTAGTTCACGGCGGACCGCGGATCGAGATTCGACAGGTCAACCTTGCCGAGTCACTGGACTCCATAGCCGATCAGATGGATCAGCTCGCGGAGACTGTGCGAGCTATGGCGGGCGGCACGGTGTCGGGCACGCCCGCCATGAGTGAAGTTGCCGGATCTCGTCCTCGATGGTGAATCCGCCGCCGGTGGCGTTCAGCGCGAGGTAGGGCGAGTCGAAGAAACTTGCCAGGCGCTGTCACTGACGTTTGCCGGATGTCAGATCGCGTAGTCCTGGTGACTGCCCAGAGGCGGGATGAGCCGACCGAGATAGAGGGCGTTGGAACTCACTTTGGGCCGAAGGGTTTAGGCGAATCGGTTACGGAGTGAGGTTCCACGGAGGCCGGAGCCGGCTGATGATGCGGGTCTCCACCGGAGTCGGGTCGGGGACAGTGAGCACCCATAATACCGGGGGCCGCCCGTGAGTCAGTTCTCCCGCGATGAGGACGTTGATGCGGCAATTCGTGATCTGACCACCCGTGAAGCAGTTGCGCGCGTGGATCACGGCGTACCCCTGCGGTGACCATCGTCGTCGAATCGAGTCGCGCGCCCGGCCCACGTAGAGGACATCGCCATGCGCGCTCACAACTGCATAGACCCCTGGCTCGTCAGGCAGGTTGGTCGTCCTGATCCTCGCGAAGGGCCCGACACCGTGTGCGTGCAACGGCAGCGCTCTGGGATTGGCATATCGGCTCTGAGGAGTATTGAAGACCAGCGCTCCGGCCTCGTCCCTGTCAGCATCGATGGCCGATGCCCGGGTGAAGTCGTATCCGCCAACGTTCACGCGTTCATGCTGACATGCTTGTCCTGCTAACGGCAGGGCATCCACCGACAGGAGGGATCGTGGCCGTCGAGCCTCTCGTGGTTGAGTTCAATAACGCCATGCAGGAGATCTATCGCCGCGCCAAGACCGAGGCGGGGTACAACGCCACAGTCTTCCTGCGGATGCTCCAAGACCGCGGTGCGCTTGAGACAGCTCGCTACCTCATCCACACGGCCAAGCCCTCGGACGGCTTTACGGCCCTGTGGCAGAAGGGCCGTCTCGATCTCACGGTCGAGGCCCACGTCCTCCAGCCGCGCTTCGAGCCGCTCTTCACCGACGACGAGCGGACCGTGTGCTTTGAGCGGCTTGACGCCCTTGGGTACACGCCTCCGACCACGTAGGCGTGCAACCCACGTCGGGGGGGGGGGTGGCTCCCTCCCAGTAGGCGGTTTCGTGAGGAAGTTGATAAGTTCAATTGAGTTCGCGCGGGGTGTATCAACTTCGGGCCCGCCGGTGCGTCTTCCCTCGCTACTGGGTGCCTCGG
>JAKFYA010000307.1 GCA_021731095.1 Acidobacteriota bacterium
GATGGGGACGCCACTGCGAAAACTTTGGAATCTGCACGCTTCACCTTACCAGTTCACCGGACAGGGCGTCGAACCCGCCCGCCAGTGAGGGGCCAAAAACAAGAGGGCGGGTCCGCTGTTCTGGACCCGCCCCCGCTTCCTGCACTGTCTGCGCCGGGACGACTATTCGACGTCCGTGCCGCGCAGTCCCAGCGTTTCGTCTGCGTCGAACGAGTACTCCACCTCGCGGTCGAGGTCGAGATCCTCTTCGGCCGGCTGCGGCGGCAGCGGCGGCGGCGGCGGCTCGTCCGCCGGAATCCGCACGTGCCGATACCACTCGAACCCGGTGCCCGCCGGAATCAGACGGCCCATCGTGACGTTCTCCTTCAGACCGCGCAGATAATCCACGCGACCCGAGATCGACGCCTCGGTCAGCACTCGGGTCGTCTCCTGGAAGGAGGCGGCCGAGATGAACGAGTCGGTCGACAGCGACGCCTTCGTGATGCCGAGCAGCAGCGGCTGCGCGGTGGCGGGGCGTCCGCCGTCGCCAATCACCCGTTCGTTCTCTTCGAGGAAGCGGAACTTGTCCACCTGCTCGTCGACCAGGAATTCGGTGTCGCCCACGTCCTCGATGCGCACCCAGCGCATCATCTGGCGGGCCACCACCTCGATGTGCTTGTCGTTGATGTTGACGCCCTGCAGACGGTAGACCTCCTGAATTTCATTCACGAGGTACTTCTGCAGTTCCTTCTCGCCCAGCACCCGCAGAATGTCGTGCGGGTTGCTCGGGCCGTCCATCAACTGCTCGCCCGCGCGCACACGCTCGCCTTCGTGCACGTTGATGTGCACGCCGCGCGGCATCGAGTATTCGCGCGGCTCGGTGCCATCGTCCGGCACGATGATCAGCTTGCGCAGGCCCTTCACGACGCCGCCGTCCTTCACGACACCGTCGATCTCGGAGATCACGGCGGGGTCGCGCGGCTTGCGGGCCTCGAACAGTTCCTGCACCCGCGGCAGACCACCGGTGATGTCCTTGGTCTTCGTGGTTTCGCGTGGAATCTTCGCCAGCACGTCGCCGGCGTCGACCGACTCGCCATTCGCCACCATGAGGTGGGCGTGTGACGGCATGTGGTACTTGCGCACCACCTTGCCCGACTTGTCCTTGATCTCGAGGGTCGGCTGCTTCTTCTCGTCCGGCGAGTCGACGATGATGAAGCGCGACAGACCCGTGACTTCGTCGACTTCTTCGTGGACGGTGACGCCCTCGATGATGTCCTTGAAGTGGATGGAGCCCGGCTCCTCGGTGAGGATCGAGAACGTGTAGGGGTCCCACTCGACCACGGTCTGGCCTGCGGTGACCTTCTCGCCGTCCTTCACCTTCAGCTTGGCGCCGTAGACAATCGGGTACCGCTCGCGGTCGCGCCCCTTGTCGTCCTGCACCACGAGATAGCCGTTGCGGTTCATGACGATGAGGGCGCCGCCGGCTTCCTTGTGGCCTTCAACCACCTGGAGACCTTCGAACCGCACCACACCGGCATGCTTGGTTTCGAGTGTGTTCTGGTCCGACACGCGCGACGCCGTGCCGCCGATGTGGAACGTGCGCATCGTGAGCTGCGTGCCGGGTTCGCCGATGGACTGCGCCGCGATGACGCCGACCGCCTGACCCAGTTCCACCAGCCGACCGGTCGCCAGGTCGCGACCGTAGCAGCGGACACAGACACCACGGCGCGACGCGCAGGTGAGCACCGAGCGGATCTTCACCTTCTCGATGCCGGCTTCCTGCACAGCCGAGGCCTTGTCTTCGTCAATCTCCTCATTCACTTCGAGGATGGCGTCGCCCGTGAACGGATCAACGATGCGCTCCAGCGTCACACGGCCGACGATGCGGTCGCGCAACGGCTCGATGACCTCGCCGCTCTCGATGATGGCGCGCGCTTCGATGCCGTCGAGGGTGCCGCAGTCCTGCTCCGAGATGATGACATCCTGGCCCACGTCCACCAGTCGCCGCGTGAGATAGCCGGAGTCGGCCGTCTTGAGCGCGGTGTCGGCCAGACCCTTGCGGGCGCCGTGGGTGGAAATGAAGTACTGCTGCACCGTGAGGCCTTCACGGAAGTTCGACGTGATGGGCGACTCGATGATCTCGCCTGACGGCTTGGCCATGAGGCCGCGCATCCCGGCGAGCTGACGAATCTGCTGCTTGGAACCGCGGGCGCCGGAGTCCGCCATGATGTAGACCGGGTTGAAGTTGCGACCGGTCCGATCCAGGGACGCCATCTCGCTGAACATCTCGTCGGCAACCTTTTCGGTCACCTCCGACCACACAGCGATGATCTTGTTGTAGCGCTCGCCGTTGGTGATTGCACCCTCGAGGTACTGGGTTTCAATCTTGATGACTTCGGCTCGGGCCGCGTCCACCAGGCGCACCTTGCTCGCGGGGATGATGAGGTCGTCGATACCAATCGACAGCCCCGACCGCGTGGCATAGGTGAAGCCGGTGTTCTTCAGGCTGTCGAGCATCTCGACGGTCTTCTCAAGACCGTTGTCGAGGTAGCACTTCTGCACCAGCTGCTGCAGGCCCTTCTTCTTCAGCAGGCCGTTCACGAACGGCATCGGCTTCGGCAGCGACGCGTTCAGAATGGCACGGCCGACGGTGGTGCTGATGATCTTGGACGTCACTTCCTGCACTTCGGTGTGCAGGACGTCCTGGTCATCACGGGCCGTGGTCAGGTCCAGCAGCGGACCGGTGTAGCGCAGCCGGATGGGCGAGAGCGTTTCCAGCTCGCCCGCGTCGAGGGCCAGCAGCACGTCATCGATGTTGCTGAACGCGCGGCCTTCGCCCTTCGCGCCAACCTTCGCCTTGGTGAGGTAGTAGCACCCCAGGACGATGTCCTGCGACGGCACCGCAATCGGCGCGCCGTTGGACGGGTTGAGCACGTTGTTCGACGACATCATCAGCACCGAGGCTTCAATCTGGGCCTCGGGCGACAGCGGAATGTGCACGGCCATCTGGTCGCCGTCGAAGTCGGCGTTGAAGGCCGTGCAGACGAGCGGATGGATGCGGATGGCCTTGCCTTCCACGAGCACGGGCTCGAACGCCTGGATACCCAGACGATGCAGCGTCGGCGCGCGGTTGAGCAGGACCGGATGCTCGCGAATGACCTCTTCGAGGATGTCCCAGACCTCGGGACGCTGCTGCTCCACCATCTCTTTGGCCTGCTTGATGGTGGCGACGAGCTGACGTTCCTCGAGCTTGTTGTAGATGAACGGCTTGAAGAGCTCCAGCGCCATCTTCTTGGGAAGACCGCACTGGTTCAGCTTCAGCTCGGGGCCAACCACGATGACCGAACGGCCAGAGTAGTCGACGCGCTTGCCGAGCAGGTTCTGACGGAAGCGGCCCTGCTTGCCCTTGAGGGTGTCGGAGAGCGACTTCAGCGGACGGTTGTTCGCGCCACGCAGCACGCGACCGCGGCGGCCGTTGTCGAACAGCGCGTCGACGGCCTCCTGCAGCATGCGCTTCTCGTTGCGGATGATGACGTCCGGCGCCTTCAGCTCCATCAGCTTCTTCAACCGGTTGTTGCGGTTGATGACGCGACGATAGAGGTCGTTCAGGTCAGACGTGGCAAAGCGGCCGCCGTCCAGCGGGACGAGGGGGCGCAGTTCCGGCGGAATGACCGGAATGACGTCCAGAATCATCCAGTTCGGCTGGTTGGTCGACTTCCGGAAGGAGTCGACCACTTTCAGCCGCTTGGCGTACTTCAGCTTCTTCTGGACCGACGCTTCGGCGCGCATCTTCGCGCGCAGCTCGATGGCCAGGCCCTCGATGTCGACGCGCTTCAGCAGTTCCTTGATGGCTTCCGCGCCCATCTGGGCCCGGAACTTGTGGCCATAGTCCTCGCGCGCCTTGCGGTACTGCTCTTCATTGAGCAACTGGTTCGGCTTCAGCTCCGAGTCGGCCGGGTCGATGACCACGTAGCCTTCGAAGTAGAGAATCCGCTCCAGGTCGCGCAGCGTGATGTCGAGCAGGTGGCCGATGCGGCTCGGCAGCCCCTTGAAGAACCACACGTGACTGACCGGCGTGGCCAGCGAGATGTGACCCAGGCGCTCGCGCCGAACCTTGGCCTGCGTGACTTCCACGCCGCACTTGTCGCAGATCACGCCGCGGTGCTTCATGCGCTTGTACTTGCCGCAGAGACACTCCCAGTCGGTGATCGGCCCGAAGATCTTGGCGCAGAAGAGGCCATCGCGTTCGGGCTTGAACGTGCGGTAGTTGATCGTCTCCGGCTTGGTGACCTCTCCGAACGACCAGGAGAGGATTTTGTCCGGTGACGCCAGCGAGATGCGAATCGCGTCGAAATCGGCGCGGAGCGCCGTCTTGGTGTCCTGAAATGTTGGTCTCATCGGTTACACCTGCTCCAGCACCGGTTCGTCCGCGGGGGGCAACGGTTCCGCCGGTTTCTTCTTGGTGGAGATGAGCTCGACATCCAGACAGAGCGACTGGAGCTCGCGAATCAGCACGTTGAAGGATTCCGGCAGTCCGGGCGTGAATGACGCGTCGCCCTTGACGATCGCCTCGTAGATCTTCGCGCGTCCGGTCACATCGTCGGACTTCGCGGTGAGCAGTTCCTGAAGAATGTGCGCCGAGCCGTAGGCTTCGAGCGCCCACACTTCCATTTCGCCGAAGCGCTGACCGCCGAACTGCGCCTTGCCGCCCAGCGGCTGCTGGGTGATGAGCGAGTACGGTCCGATCGAGCGGGCGTGGATTTTGTCGTCGACCAGGTGCGACAGCTTGAGCATGTAGATGTAGCCCACCGTCGTGTCCTGCTCGAAGCCCAGGCCCGTCATGCCGTCGGTCAGCTGCGTCTTGCCCGACTTGGGCAGACCAGCCTGGTCCAGCCATTCCTTGATCTCGCCTTCGCGCGCGCCGTCAAAGACGGGCGTGGCGAAGTAGAGGCCCAGGGCATGGGCGGCCCACCCGAGGTGGGTTTCCAGAATCTGACCGACGTTCATACGAGACGGCACACCGAGCGGGTTGAGCACAATCTCAACCGGCGTGCCGTCCGGCAGGTACGGCATGTCCTCCTCGGGGAGGATGCGCGCGATGACACCCTTGTTACCGTGGCGTCCGGCCATCTTGTCGCCCACCGACAGCTTGCGCTTCATGGCGACATAGACCTTGACGAGCTTGATCACGCCCGGCGGCAGCTCGTCGCCGCGGCGGATCTTCTCCTTCTTCTCCTCGAAGAGCTGGCGGGTGACTTCCACCTGCCGTTCGGTCCGCTCTTCCAGAAGCCGGAGTTCGCCTTCGAGGCGGGGGTCTTCGCTCTGAATCTTCAGGCGGACCATCTGCTCGTAGGAGATGTCCTGCAGCACCTCGGCCGTCAGGACCGTGCCCTTCTTCAGGATGCGCTCGCGGCCGTATTCATCGAACGCGTCCGCGCGCAGCGACTGGCCCTGCAGCATCTGGACGACGCGCTTCTTCACTTCGTCGTGAAGAATGCGGATTTCGTCCTGGAGGTTCCGCTCCATCATGTCGAGCTCGTCCTGCTCGATCGCCTTGGCGCGGTCGTCCTTCTCGATGCCCTTGCGCGAGAAGATCTTCACGCCCACGACGATGCCCTCGATGC
>JAKFYA010000374.1 GCA_021731095.1 Acidobacteriota bacterium
GTCGTCATACTCCACGCCTTCCAGGTTCACCGACAGCGACGCCTTGCCCGTGGCGCGGTCGAACGCCGCGCACCACTGCACGCCCTCCGCCGCATCCGAGATGGCGTGGGTGCCGAGCGCGCTGGCGCCCGCCGTCTTGTAGGTCTGTCCGAACACGGCGATGAACGCCGTCGCGAGCGGCGCCAATTCTGGCGCAATGCCGGCCGCCGCTTTCGGGAAGCTGCCGGAGGACGGCCGCAACTGCGGCTTGGCCACCTTCTTCACCAGCACCGTCCGCTTCGGCGCCGTCACCGGCGCGCCGTCGCGCACCGTGGCGACACGGGCTGACGTGGCACGCGACGCGCGCGGGGCGCGCACCGAGACGGTGGGCGCAATGGTGGCCGCAATCAACTGGGCGCGCTGGGCCGTCACCACGCGGGCGTCGTCTGGCGCGCCCATGGCCTGCAGCAGGCGGGCCGACACGTCGAACGTGCGTCGCAGATCGGGCGCCGTGAACGGGCGCTGGTGCACCCACTGGTTGCGCACACCGCGCAGTTCGCTCACGTAGCCGCGGTCGGCCTGCGTCAGCTTGGCCACGAACACTGTGGCCCAGTGCTTTTCGATGGTCTGGAGCAGCGAGGCCAGGTCCAGTTCTTCGTCGGGCGGAGCCGTGGGAAGCGCGGCGCGAGCCACGGCCTCCCAGTCGGCGCCGTGACGCTCGGTCATTTCGGTATGGACGAAGCGGCGAAGCACAGGGGTGAGCAGCGAGAGCGTCTCCCCCACAGGGTCGGCGCCGGAGATTTCAAGGTCAGACATGCAAGGTGGGGAGGCCGTTGATCAGCATGAACCGTTAAGTGTAGCCCGTAATGAGCGCCTCCTTCTTCCCGCGTGGCCAGCGCTTGAGCTGATATTCGCGCTGCATCGCCTCGCGCTGGCTCTCGAACGCCTCGCGGTAGGCCAGCACCACCGGGCGCCGCCCCGCCGTGTACTTGGCGCCTTTCCCCGCATTGTGCTGCGCCAGCCGCGCCGCCACATCGCGGGCATACCCCGTGTAGAGGGTGCCATCCGCGCACCGCACGATGTAGACGTGGTGAGAGATGGCGAGGGCCACGAGCTAGCGTGGCCCCGATGAGGTTTCGCGGATCATCTCGACCCACAACTCGAGCGTGAGGTCCTCTCTGTCGGGACGGCCGAGATACCCGCGCATTTCTGTGAGATAGCGCGCCGTGAGCGTGTCGGGGTCGAGTGGCACTGTTGCCGCCAGGAACATCACGTCACTGCGATCCCGGTCGGCGTTGCGTTCCAGCTTGCTGAGCGCCAGGTCGTAGGGGTCGAGGGCCATTATGGAGAGGTGATGGAAGGTCCCCGGAAACATGGGGGTGATGCGGTCCTGATAGCCCTCGGGCAGCGTTGACACCGTCACGACGTCAAGATAGACCCCGTGCCTGGCATGAAGCGAAGATCCTCTTTGCCCCAGCGTCGCCAGGTGACGGAGGTCCTCTCCCGGTACCACGGAGATGACATCCAGGTCGGCCGTGCTTCGAGCCAAGCCAAAGTGGGCGGTCATCACGAAGCCGCCGCAACAGTGCAGAACAACCGGGTGGTCGCACTGCGAGTCAAGATCCCGCAGAAAGGCGAGCCACGGCGGGGTTAGCTCAGTGACCATGGCTGAGGTGCTCTGGCACGAGACCCGTGAGCAGATTCCAGTGGGCGGCCAGGGGAGAGCGATGCGTGCGATGCCATCGGCGCTCGGCTTCCGTGATGGAATCGTGGCACAGAGTGTCTTCGCGAGCCAGACGTGAGCGTTCGAGCTGGTGTTCCACCTGTGCCAGACGCGCGACCGTCTCGATCTCGCCTGCACGCGTTGCCAGTTCCCGACCGAGCGCCACGACAAACCCCACGCGATTCTGCAGGTCCCACAGTTTGGCCTGCCGGACAACCCAGGCCCAATCCAGATCAGCATGGGCGCGCACCAGCCACGGCAGGGCCTCGGCGCTCCGTGGATCCAGCTCCGGGAGTCGTAGGGCCGACACGAGCATCTGGGCCGGGTTGAGTCGTGTGCCCCGCTTCAGGTGCATGAAGCCGGGATAGCCAGCACGCCCGAGCGCGCGGGCCAGTTCCGCGTCTCCGGCCTGGGGCTGTGCCCGGGGCAGCGGCAGCTGAGTTGCGGGCACTTCGAAGTGTTTGCTCAGCCGCCGTGCCACTGCCGACGACAGGGACCGGCGTCCACTTTCCAGCAGTGACAGATAGGTCTGCGACACGCCGAGCCGCTCTGCGGCCTGGGCCTGAGTCCAGCCGCGAGCCAGCCTGGCCGTTCGAAGCCAATGCGCCGGCGTCAGAGGTCGCGCGGTCATATGACAAGTATATGTAATATCTGGTGGCACGCGACATCGGCCCCAGGTCTGGGGTGGGCTACGCCCCTGAGTGCAGGGTGGCCAGGCGGGCGGTGCCGCTGGCGGTGATGAAGTGGAGCAGGGCGTCGAGGTCTTCCAGGCGCGTGCGGTGGTTGGTGATGTTCACGCGAATCACCACATGGTCGTGCCGTCGCGTGGTGGACGGCGCGGCCCAGCCATGTTCCTGCAGGTCGGCCACAATGTCGGCATTCAGCGCATCCAGCACGTCGTCTGACAGCCCCTCGGGCATGAAGCGCAGGCACACCACGCTGGAGGCGACCGGCGCCATCACGCGCAGGTGCGGCTGGCTCGGCGCGTGCGCGGCCAGATACTGCGCCTGCCGGCAGTTCTCCAGCACCTTCTCGCCCAACCGGCGCGAGCCGTGCTCGCGCAGTGTGAACCACACGCTGAGCGCGCGGAACCCGCGCGACAGCTCGGGCCCGAGATCGCAGAACCACGGGTTGGCCCCGGCCAGCCCGCGTGCGCCGCGTGCGAGATAGGAGACCGGTGCGGCAAAGGTCTGTTCCAGGTGCGCCCGCTTCCGCACCAGCACGCAGCCCGCGTCGTAGGGCACGTGCAGCCACTTGTGGAAGTCGAAGGCCAGCGAATCGGCCAGCTCGATGCCCGCCACCTGGTGTGCCTGCTCGGGCACAATCCGGAGCCACGCGCCAAACGCGCCGTCCACATGCAGCCAGAGTTGGTGGGCGTGGCACACGGCGCTGATGGCCTGCAGGTCGTCGAACGCGCCGGCGTCCACCGTGCCGGCCGTGGCCACCACGCAGAAGGGCTGCCGCCCGGCCGCGAGGTCTGCCGCAATCTGCAGGTCCAGTGCGCGCACATCCATGCGGTCGTGATCGTCCACCGGAATGCGCACGAGCGACCGGCGCCCCAGCCCCAGCAGCTCGCACGCCTTCTCGACAGACATGTGCGCGGCCGTGGAGGTGTAGACCACCAGCTCGGGCCCTGTGCGCAGCCCGTCCTCGCGCACATCGAAGCCCGCCTTCACGGTGCGCGCCGCACCCAGCGCCACCAGCGTGGCCATGGAGGTGCCGCTCAGCAGCATGCCGCCCGCGCCCTCGGGCAGGCCAAACACGCGCCGCGCCCAGTCCACCACCGTGCGCTCCACATACACCGCGCCATGGTCGCGTCCGCCGACGTTGCTGTTCATCGAGGCGGCGAGGGCCGTGGCCAGCACGCCGCCCGGCGTGCCGCTGCCCTGCACCCAGCCGAAGAAGCGCGGATGGATGTTGCCCGTGGCGTAGGGCAGGATGAGCCGCTCTACATCCGCCAGCGTCTGCGCCGTGCCGGCGGGCTCGTCAAACGTGAACGCGGCCAGCTCCTGCTTCACCGCCTCGGGCACCACCTGCCACACCGGACGCTCGCGCACCTGCTGCAGGTTGTCGAGCGCATGGTCGAGCGCGGCGTGCGCCTGGGCGCGGAACGTGTCCCAGTGCTCGGGGTCGAGCGACTGGTCCGGCGGGTAGGACTGCGACACAGTTCGAGTCTACGACAGCAGGGCCGCGCCACTGCCAGCTATACTCGTGGCATCACCCCATGGCACGTCGCACGACTCTCCTGAGTACCACCCTCCTGGTTGCCCTGCTGGCCGGCCAGGCCTGCAGCCGCTTTGCCTCGGACAAGACGGCGTTCCTCAAGGCCGGCGATACGCTGGCGGCCAAGGGCCAGTGGGCCGAAGCGGTGGCGCAGTATCGGCGCGCCATCCAGGCGGACCCGATGTTCGTGCCGGCACGCATGCATCTGGCCGACGTGCTGGAGCGGGCCTCTCCGGGCAACACACAAGAGATTCTGCAGGAGCGCGTGCGTCTGGCCGAGCTGCTGCCCAACGACCTTGCTGTCCAGCTTCGTGCCGGTCACGTGCTGGCCGATGCCCGACGGTGGGACGAGGCGCGCGCGCGGGCCCTGCGTGCCGCCGAGCTAAAGCCCGAGAGCGTGCCCGTCCGACTGCTGCAGGCGCGCATTGCGCAAGGGCGCGGCGACCTGGAGGGCGCCGCCCTCTTCATCAACAAGGCCATCGAGCTGGAGCCCCATTCGGGCGATGCCTATCTGGCGCTGGGCCGCCTGCAGGCGGGGCAGGGCCAGCGCGCCCAGGCCGAGGCGTCGTTCCGCAAGGCGGTGGAGCTGCAGCCCTCGCTTGCCGAGGCGCATCTGGCGCTCGCCAACCTGTATGCCTCCATGGGGCGGGCGCTCGACGGCCAGTCCGAGTTCCTGCAGGCGCTGAAGCTCAGCCCGCAGAGCGTGCCCGCGCAGCGCGCCCTGGCAGATCTGTATCTCTCCATCGGCCGCGCCGCCGACGCCGAAGCGCCCCTGAAGATGGTGGCCGACCGGCTGCACGACCTTCCGTCGTCCCTCGCACTGGCGGACTACTACCAGCAGCAGCAGCGGCTGGACGATGCCGAGCGCGTGCTGAAGGCCGCGCGGGCCCTGCCCAACGGCACCCTGGCCGAGGTGCGGCTGGCCATGTTGACCTTCCGGCGCAATCAGGTAGCAGACGCGCACACCGCGCTGAACGCCATCCTGTCGCGCCAGCCCGGCAACCTGGACGCGCAGCTGGCCAAGGCCCGCATGCTGATGCACGAGGGGCGGCTGGACGAGGCACGCGATCACGCCAAAGAGGTGGCGCGCATGCTGCCCGGCGCCGGCGATGCTGCGTTCCTCGTGGGCACCATCGAGACGCAGCGGCACGACCTGAAGGCCGCCATTCAAGCCTTCACCGACGTGCTCACCGTGAACCCCCAGAATCAGGCCGCGCAGTTGCAGCTGATAGACCTGCGCGTGCAGCAGGGCACACCAGAGTCCCTGGACGCCGCCGTGGCCATGGCCCGCGTGAACCGGAAAGACTTCACCACCGGCCTCGTGCTGGCGCGCGCCCTGTTGCGGCACGGCCTCGTGCAGCGGGCGGACGACGCCCTGCGCAATCTGTTGCCCGATCACGAGGCCATTGCCCGCGTGCACGCCGCCATCGGACAGTTGCGGTTGCGCCAGAAGCGGACCGCCGACGCGCGCGCCGAGTTCGACCGCGCCCTCGCCATCAACCCGCTGGTGTTTGATGCGTTCGCCGGACGTGTCGAGGTGGAGCTGGCCGAAGGCCGCCTGCAGGAGGCGCGCACCATGGTGGACGAGCGCCTGGCCCAGGCCGGCGGCGCCCCCGCGCTGTTGCTGCTGGCCGCGCGCATTGCCGGCGCCGAAGAAGACGACGTGCAG
>JAKFYA010000051.1 GCA_021731095.1 Acidobacteriota bacterium
CCCCACACCTGGGTCTTGCCGGCCCTGTAGCGGAGCGACTTGAACGGGATGGCCGTCTCGACCTGCCAGCCCTTGTCAAACCTGCCGGCCTTCCAGTTCCACACCGGGTTCCAGTCACCGTTGTACTGGCGTTCGCTCGTGAGCTGGCCGTCCATGCGCCCGCCGCTCGGCGTCACGACGAAAATCTGCGCGTTCCTGCGGTCGTAGAAGGTATCGATGACGAAGTTGACGTACTCGTTCTGCGTGAGGATGTTCGCGTCCCGGCGCATCTCGTTCGAGATCATCCCCTTGAGGTTGTCCTCGTAGCAGCGCACGACGGCATACAGATTCTTGTCGTCGAAGAAGAGCCAGAACTCGGTCTTCTGCGACGCGGGTGTGCCGGCTTTGGGCTCGATCTGGATGAAGTCGCTGATCGACGGCGTGGAGGCGTAGACGGCCTCGTCAAGCGTGCCATCAATCTTGAGGGGCGCGGTCAAGCGCACCGCCCGGATCGTGAGGTGTCCCTGCGCGTCACGTGATGAGGTGGCCGGCGGTACCGGCGGCGGTGGTCCGAAGATCGGCACCGGCAGACCAGGCACCGTGAGCGGCGGCGCCGGCACCAGCGTCACCCCTTGTGCCCCTGCCAGCCGCGCGCTCGCCAGCGCCACCACCACACACATCACCCCGCACATCACCGTCGCCGCGCGCGTCATTGCATCCTCATGAATTGGGAACTGAACGGGCTGAGCCACATCAGACGGAAGCCGTCAGCATCTCGTTGACGCGCACCCAGCGCCGCTCGACCGCGCTGAGATGCGCGGCTTCGATGGCCGCGTGCGTCTTGACCGCCTGCGAGAAGCTGGGACGGCCCTCGGCGCCCGTCCTGATGGCGTGCACCATGTCATTGAACGCCAGTGCCATCGCATACACCGGCCCGTCACCGAAGTTGGCCTCGCCGCGCACCGCCGACATGCCGACGCCTTCGCGCCGCTTCAGGCGATCCGGCACGACCACTTCGGTCAGCGTGTGTTCGCCGAGCCGCGCCCGATAGACCCTGGTCTCGTTGCCTGGCATGCCGGGTCCCTCGATGAGCAGGCGGCCCTTGCTGCCGTAGGCGTCAATGGTGAAGCCGCGTCCGGCAATCGCGCACCACGCCGGCGCCATCACGCCCACGCCCCCCTTCGCAAACCGGAGCAGCACGTTGGCAGTGTCCTCCACCTGCGGCGTGACGGTCGAGCCGTCATCGACGAACGTCCACGCCTTGAGCGCGATGTCGTCCGTGGCCACCACCTCGGATACCTCGCCGAACAGGTAGTAGAGCGCGTTGAGCGTGTGTGACCCCAGATTGCGCAGCGCGCTGCAGCCGGCCGTCTTGTTCCAGAACCAGTTGTAGGGAAAGGCCGAGACCTGCGAATTGAAGAGGGACATCTGGAGGGTGGCCGTCACGGTGAACAGGTCGCCAATCGCCCCGTCGTCCAGCAGCTCCCGGGCCAGCGTCAGCGGGGGGAGGTACTCCGAGTAGGCATCGACCATGGCCACGCGCGCCGCCGAGGTCGAGGCCGCATGCAAATCGCGGGCATGCGCCATGGTGTCGGCGAAGGGGACGCCGTTGTAGACATGCTTGCCGGCAGCGAGTGCCGCCATGCACATCTCGTAACGCAGATTCGGCCGCGTTCCAACATCGATGATGTCGATATCCGGGTCTGCCGCCATCTGCCGGTAATCCCAGAACGCGCGCGGAATGCCGGTGGCCTGTGCCGCCGCCTCGGCGGTGTGCTGATGCGCCGTGCAGATGCCAACCACCTCGACATCGGGATTGGCGCGCCAGGCCGGCAGATGCGCCTGCACGCCCCAATTCGCACTGATGATCCCGACGCGCAGCTTCTGTGACATGCATCCTCCTGTCCGGGAGGCACAGGGAGTGGCACCCGGACGAGGGACACCGGCACACCCTGCGCCCGAGCGTCCGGACGCAACGAGTGAGACTACGTCCCTGCGCTTGACAGTGTCAACGAAGAAGGCCTACTCGGTGCTGCGACGTGCCACCGACCCTGCGGGCCGCATGGCCGCACGGCCCGTCCGCAGTTTCTGGATCATCGCGTTGACCATCACCAGCACGGCGGCATCGGTGTCGACGCCAGGCGGGCGCCCGGTCAGACCGATGACCGCTGGACCATGCACGGCGCAAATCATCAGCGAGCCAGCCTGCTGAATGTCGAGGTCCGGGGGAAAGATGCCTTCATCAATGCAGCGCTGGAATCGGCGATGCGTGTCCTGCGCCATGCGGGCGATGGCAGCCACCTGGGGTTCATCCTGAGTCATGGCCGCCACAGGATCCATCCAGAGCAGCGTGAAGTACTCCGGGTGCGCCTTGCTGAACTCGTAGTAGCGCAGGTAGGGCAACCGGAGGTTGTCCAGCGGATCGGGCAGTTCCTCAGACGGATGCTGCGCTTCCAGCAGGCGGAGCCCTTCGTCGGCCATCGCCGCGAACATGGCTTCTTTGCTGGGAAAGTAGTTGTAGATGGCCTGCGCGCTGAACCCGAGCCGCTTGGCCAGTTCGCGCATGGACACAGAGGCGTACCCGTCAACCGCGTAGAGGTTGTGTGCCGCCTTCAGGATGCGCGTACGCGTGCGCTCGTGCTGGCTGGTCGCAAACGCATGTGCCTTGCCGTTGCCGACCGCTGCCCGCCCGGGAGCGCTGGCGGCCGCGTCCCCGACTCTGGTTGGGGACACCTCGCCTGACTTTCGGGAACCTGTCACCGGTGTATCCTGCTCGTTCGCGCCTCTCACCGGACCACCGCCATCACGGCGACACGACCCCGCGGACGCTGGCCGAAGTCTACACCACGCCCCTACCGTTATGACCCTACTTCGCGACACGCTGCAGGGCGCCGTTGTCATGGCGCCCATGACCAAAGGCTCGAACCTCCCCTACCGCCAGCTCTGCATCGAGCTGGGGGCCCGGGTGACCATGAGCGAGATGACCGTGGCGCGGCGGTTGAAACAGAAGCGCAAGGGCGAGTTTGCCCTGATCCGCAAGGCCGAGGGCGAGCCCTTCTTCGGCGTGCAACTGGCGGGCAACAACCCCGAGGAGATGCAGTGGGCGGCCGCCCTGGTCGAGTCGCGTGGGGCGGATCTCGTCGACGTGAATCTGGGCTGCCCCATCGACTTCTTCACCCGGAAAGGGCTTGGTGCCGCCCTTGGACGGCAGCCCTCGCGCGTGCGACGCATCGTGGAAGCCATGAAGCAGGGCGTGCGCCACACGCCGGTCACCGTGAAGATCCGGCTGGGCTGGAAAGAAGACTCGAAGAACTATCTGGAACTGGCCGCCGCGGCCGTGGACGGCGGTGCGGATGCCATCTTCGTCCACGGACGCACGCGCGAGCAGCGCTACACGAAGTCCGCTGACTGGGACGCCATTGCCGAGGTGGTCGCAGCCGTGCCGGTGCCGGTGATCGGCAACGGCGACCTGCTCTATCGCCACGAGGTGGCCGCGGCGTTTGCCCGGTCGGGCTGTACGGCCGTGATGGCCGCACGCGGCATCCTCATCAAGCCATGGCTCTATCGCGAGCTGGCCGGTGGCACGGAAGACCCGTCGGCCGAGGACCGCGTGGCGCTCTACCGTCGCTACGCGCACCTGGCCAAGGCCCACTGGGGGAGTGACGACGTCGGCCTGGAACGCATCCGGCCCTTCCTGCTCTGGCACTTCGGGTTCTGGTGCCGCTACGTGCCCCCGCGGACCGACGGCACCTACCCCACGCTCCAGCACCGCGAAACCATCACGCCGCGCTCACCCCTTGAAGCGCTGCTGGCGCGAACCGACGCCGAAGCGCATGGCTACCTGACGGACGTGCTGTTGCGGGACGAGGCCATCGACGTCGAGGCCGTGCCCCCACCGGCCGACATCCCAGCCGATCCGCGCGGCCGTCGTGATGCAGAGGACGAGAGCGCGGGCTAGAAGACGACCCAGCCCTACAGGGCTCTGGGGTCGACGCCCCAGCCAAGCAGGATGGCCACTTCATCCGTCGCGCTGGTGCTCTTCTTGAAGCGCGCGTTCGAACGCCCTTTCACCCGGCGTTCACAGTCCGACCAGGTGGCGTGCCGCATGGGCACCCCGTCCACGACGCTCAGATAGGAATAGGCGGCGGCCTTGGTCGACTTCGCCGTGCGCGAGGCCGGGCCAGCCGGCCTGGTCGGCAGCGACGTGTCGCTCGGCAGCATGAGGATGCTCACGCCGTAGCCGTCCAGCGGGCCGTCATACAGGGGCAGCCGCCGTCCCAGCGCGAAGTCGACCGAGATGGCATCGGCCCGTTCGTTGCCGGGCGTGCCGACGTGGCCCTTCACCCAGTTCCACACCACGCCGCCCGCGCCACGTGCCGTCACCAGCGCCGCCAGTTGCTCCCACAGTTCGCGGTTGAGCACGTCCGCGCCCGTGGCCGTCTTCCAGCCCCGCTTCCGCCAGGAGGCCACCCACTTGGTCATCCCCTGAATGACGTAGGTCGAGTCGGTATAGATCGCCACCGTGCCCGGGGTGTCCGCAAGGCGGGTCAGTGCGCCAATGGCGCCGCCCAGCTCCATCCGGTTGTTGGTCGTATGGGGCGCCCCGCCGCCAAGCTCGGTGACGTGACCGTCGAGGGTGACCACCACGGCGCCCCAGCCACCGGGACCGGGATTGCCTTTGGCTGCGCCGTCGGTGAAGGCGATGTGCGACTCAAGCATGCAACCCGCCATTATGTGCCAGCGCCAGCAGCGCCACGCACGCCGTGTCGGTGCGCAGCGTACGTGTGCCCATGCTGACCTGGCGGAAGGCGTGGGCCGAGAACAGCCCCAGCTCGTAGTCCGTCCAGCCCCCTTCAGGCCCCACCGCGAGCAGCACGCGGCGCCCGTCGGCCTCCCGCACGGCCTCGGCCACGGATGGGGCATCGCCCGGATGCGCCAGCAGGCGCACCTCGGTCGGGCACAGGTCGTCCAGCCGGTCTTCCACCAGCACCTTGAGTTGACGATGGACGGACACCTCGGGCACCCGGGTGTCGCGGGCCTGCTGCAGCCCTTCCAGGAGCAGCGGGCGGAACACCGCTGTGGTCAGCAGGTGGGTATCGAAATAGTTGCGCTCGACCTTGGCGGCATTGGTCAGGATGATCCGCCCGACACCAAGAGCCGCCAGTTGCGACCACAGGCGGCGCAGGACCTTGGGTCGGGGAACCGCCAGGAGCAGGTCGATGGCCGGGCGCGCTGGCGGCGCCGGCTCGAACCGGCACCGGAGCGTGACGACCTCGTCCGTGACGCCGAGCACCAGGCCCTCGCCGAACGGGCCATCGATCAGGCCCACGCGAACCGGTTGCCCGTCAGACACGTGGAGGACGCGGCGGAGGTGGGTGGCGCGAAGGTCGGAGAGGTGGACAACCCCGTGGGTGTCCACCTCTCCCGGTTCCAGCAGGATCAGATTCAGGCAGTTGGCTCCCCCGCTATGATGCGCGGGGGCGCGAACCGGGGCTACTGCTTTTTCGTCGTGTCGAACTGCTTGACGTAGCTGTCCAGCGTGGCCTTGCCGATGGACTTCGCACCCAGCGTCCGCAGATAGGCGGCCGTCTCGGGACGCT
>JAKFYA010000419.1 GCA_021731095.1 Acidobacteriota bacterium
GGTCCACGCAATGCCGTCAGACCAGACAATGCCGTCGCCCCAGGCAATGCCGTCGCCCCAGGCGATCCCATTCGCCCAGAACACAAGGCCGTCCGGCCACACGATGTCCGTCCAGGCAATGCCGTCGGTCCACGCGATGCCGTCCGTCCAGGCAATCCCGTCGGTCCAGGCGATGCCGTCCGTCCACGCAATGCCGTCCGTCCAGGCAATCCCGTCGGTCCACGCAATGCCGTCCGTCCAGGCAATGCCGTTGGTCTGCAGCGCTTCGTCGGCAAATGCGCCACGCACCGGCGTGATGGTTTCGCCGGCAATCACGGTGGTGAAGTTGCCGTTGTGCTTGGCCACGGCCGCCTTCACGGCCGCGAGGGCGTTGATGCTGCCCGCGCCTTGCTCCAGCAGCACGGCGCCCGGCACGTCGCTCGCGGTGTACTGCAGCACGACGCGTACGCCGAAGGGCGACAGCTTGCGGCGTGCGTCCAGCACCAGAGCCGCCGCGCCGCTGGCGACAGCGGCAGACACGCTCGTGCCGCTCAGCTCGAACTGACGGTTGGCGCCCACGCCCACCACCAGCTCGGGGTGCTCAGCGGACAGCGTGCCCGTGGTGTAGAGGCCCAGCACCTTGTTGCCTGGCGCCACGGCGTCCGGCTTCACGATGTGGTCGATGAACGTGGGACCACGCGACGAGTAGGTGGTGAGAATGTCGTCCGACCGGAAGGGCGTGCCCTTGGTGTTCAGGGCGCCCACCGTGAACGCGAACGGCGAGTTGCCGGGCGAGTCGATCAGGCCGAAGACCTTGGTGCCCTCCTGCGTGCGACCCTTGTTGCCGGCCGCCGCCACCACCATGATGCCGGCACGATACGCGCGCTCGACGGCCTGGCACAGCGGGTCCGTACGCCACGACTCGACCGGCACGTGGCCCAGCGACAGATTGATGATGCGAATCTGGTAGCGGTGGCGGTTCCGCACGGCCCAGTTGATGGCACGGATGACATTGCTGGTGGGGCCAGAGCCGTCCGCGCCCAGCGCCTTCAGGTTCACGATGCGGGCGCCAGGGGCCACGCCCGCATAGTTGCCGACGATGTTGCCCTGACGCACGCGGCCGCCCGCAATCAGGCCGGCCACGAAGGTGCCGTGACCGTGGTTGTCGGTGGCGTCGGCCTCGTTCGTGAAGTTGACGCTGGCGAGAATGCTGTTCCGCAGTTCAGGAACGTTGTCGATGCCGGTGTCGATGACTGCGACGGTAATGCCGTTGCCGGTCACGCCGCGCCGGTCGTTGTCGTCGTCGCGCACGTTACGCACGCTGCCGCGCCAGTCGCCGTCCCACACCTGGTCGGCGCCAATGCTCTGCGTGGTCACCGCCGTCGAGGCGTGCGAGAGCACGTCGCCCGACATCTGGTCGAGCTGCGGGTCGTTGGCCAGGTCCTGGAACACGCCGCCGGGTACATCCACGACGGCGCCGTCGTCAATGGTCGACACGACGTGCAGGCCATAGCGGCGGCACAGGTCGTTCACCTCGCGCGGGGCGGCGGTGATGATGACGCGGCGACTGGAATTGTCACCGGCGTTATACGCGTCGTGGAGGTCGCTCGACAGGTGCGCGCGTCGTGACGACTGGGCGGACGCTGGTGAGGCGGCAGCCAGCAGGCAGGTCACAGCGCCGACAAGCGACACCTGAACCAGAGAAGCGAGCCGCCGGCGAGTCGAAAGCATCTTGGGCATGATGGTCTGGAGCCTCCCTGAATGGTCGGGCCCAGCCACGATGATAGATCACCAGCGGAAGTAAAGATCCTAGTTTCTCTGGTGCAGACGCTGGGGGAAGGTGGCCCCGGCCATGGCGGTCGAGAAGGCCTGGGGCCTGAAGCCCATGGCCACCAGCGACTCCATCAGCACGCGCTGTGACCCTCCTGGCGTTCGTATCGTCTGTAACCTGTTGTCTTTAATGCGGTTATAGATCGTCCTTCGAGACAGGCCAAGGAGGTGCGCCGCCTGGTCAATCGACACACTGCGGCCAAGCCTCATGGGCGACTCGGTTCGGCCAAGCTGTTCCATGCCCGTGGCAATACGCACAGCCGGTGCCACCGGTCGACGGGTCGACCACCGACGTTGGCTTCTCAGGATTTCTCAGATTCACGAGAAAAACATGGGGAAAACGGTGAGATCTCGGTGTGCGACCAACATCGAGAAGTGGCCAAGAGTTTGGCCAGATGGGCAGGAAATGGCCCAACTCGTCGCGGTCGCACCCGTAGAATAGAGGGCATGTCGCGCTGGGACGGCGTGCTCACGCCAATGGTGACCCCCTTTACCGGGGACGAGGTGGACGAACGGGCGCTCCGCAGCAATGTGGCGGCCTGGATGCAGACCCCGCTGGCCGGGGTCGTGGCGCTGGGCTCGAACGGCGAAGCGCCGCAACTGGACGAGGCCGAATCCGACCGGGTGATTGCGGCGGCCCGGGCCGAGGTGCCACGCGACCGGGTGCTGCTGGCTGGCACCGGGCGGGAATCCACCCGGGCCACGATTGCCGCCACGCGCCGGGCCGCGGACCTTGGGGTGGATGCCGTGCTGGTGCGGACGCCGTCGTTCTTCAAGGCGCAGATGACCACCGAGGTGTTTGTCCGCCACTACCAGGCCGTGGCCGATGCGTCGCCCGTGCCGGTGTTCCTCTACAACGTCACCATGTTCACCGGCGTGAACCTGCTGCCCGAGGCCGTGGCGCGCCTGGCGACCCATCCGAACATCATCGGCATGAAAGAGTCGGGCGGCGACATGGCCCAGATGGCCGAACTGGTCACGTGCACGCCAGAGGGGTTCATCCTCTACGCCGGTTCGGCTGCGTCCTATTTCCACGCGCTGTGCGCCGGGTGCGACGGTGCCATTCTGGCGGTGTCGAGCCTGGTGCCTGCGTTGTGTGCCGACATGCATCGTCTGGTGCAGGACGGGCGCTTGGACGAGGCCAGGGCGGCCCAGCGCCGGCTGGCGCCGCTGGCGCGTCTGGTGGGAACCGGCCACGGCGTGCCTGGGTTGAAGGCGGCGCTGAACCTGTTAGGGTACCAAGGCGGCGAACCGCGGCTGCCGCTGCTGCCGGCCGGCCCGGCCGTGGTGGACGCGCTTCGACACGAGTTGGGTGTGCTCGGGCTGCTGCGCGCGTAGGCGCAGACCGGGTTTTTATTTCGTCATCAGGATGCACATGTCTGTACTGCCCGCGACCGAACGTGTTCTGCTGGGGCCCGGCCCCAGCCTTATGGCTCCCCGCGTCATGCGCGCCCTCGGTGCGCCCATGCTCAGTCATCTCGATCCGGACTTCGTGCCGCTGATGGACGATGTGCGTCACGGCTTGCGCCGTCTGTTCCGCGCGGACGAGCAGGCCTTTGCGCTGGCGGTGTCGGGCACGGGCACGTCCGGCATGGAGACGGCCGTAGCCAACACGGTCCGCGAAGGCTCGCGGGTGGTCTCGGTGGTGACGGGCTACTTCGGCGACCGGCTGGCGCAGATGTGCGAGCGCTACGGGGCCAGACTTCGCCGCGTGGATGTCGAGTGGGGACGCGCGTGCGACCCCGAAGCGCTGCGACGCGTGCTGAAGGAAGAGGGCGCGGACGTCGTCACCTTCGTGCACGCCGAAACGTCCACGGGCGTGCGCAATGACGCCGCAGCGCTGGCGGCTGTCGCGCGCGAGCATGGCGCGCTGACCATTGCCGACATGGTCACGTCCCTGGGTGGGCACCCGGTCGAGGTGGAGCAGTGGGGCATTGACGTGGCCTACTCCTGCACCCAGAAGTGCATCGGAGCGCCCTCTGGGCTGGCGCCCGTGGTCGTGTCCGGGGCGGCGAAGTCGCGGGTGATGGCGGGCGACGCGCCGCGCTGCCGCAGCTTCTACCTGGACCTGCGCCTGCTGGAAGACTACTGGGTCAACCGCAAGTATCACCACACGATGTCCGCGTCGCTCATCTACGCGCTGCGCGAGGCGCTCCTGATGATTGATGAAGAGACGCAGGACGCACGCTGGGCCCGGCACCAGCGGCACCATCAGGCGTTTGCGGCGGGTCTCTCGGCCATGGGGCTGTCGCTGCTGCCGCCGGCCGACGAGCGCCTGTGGACACTGAACGCGATTCGTGTGCCCGACGGCATCGACGAGGCGGCTGTGCGACGCACGCTGCTGCAGCGCTTCAACATCGAGATCGGCGCGGGCCTCGGTCCACTCGCCGGCAAGATCTGGCGTGTGGGGCTGATGGGGGCCGGCTCGACCCCGCAGTCGGTGGTCCTGCTGCTTGGGGCGCTGGATGCGGCGCTGGCCGCGCAGGGTCGGGCCGTCGCACCGGGGGCGGGTGTGGCCGCCGCGAGCGCCGCGCTGGCCTAGGCCGCTCGTGGGTCTGCTGCTCGCTCCCTTCAAGCTGGCCTTTCGCCTGGTCGCCACGCTGGCGGCCGTGGCGTTTCTGGCCGTGGCCTACGTCTATCTGACGTTGCCCGATGTGCGCCCGCTGGCGACGACCAATCCCACCAGCACGGCGTTCATGGAGCTGCGCGCCCGCGAGGCGGCAGAGGAGGGCAAGTCGTTGCGCCATGTCCACCGCTGGGTGCCCTATGCGCGCATCTCGCCCACGCTGAGGCGGGCGGTACTGGTGGCCGAAGACGATGCCTTCTTCGAGCACGAAGGCGTCGACCTCGAGCAACTGCGCAAGGTGGTGGAAGAGGATCTGGCCAAGGGCAAGGCCGCGCGCGGTGCCAGCACCATCACGCAGCAACTGGCGAAGAACCTCTATCTCTCGCCGTCCCGGGATCCGCTGCGCAAGCTGAAAGAACTGATCATCGCGCGCCGGCTTGAGGCGGCGCTGTCGAAGACGCGCATCCTCGAGCTGTATCTCAACCTCATCGAGTGGGGAGACGGCGTGTGGGGGGCCGAGGCAGCGGCGCGGACCTACTTCGGCGTGTCGGCCTCGGGGCTCAGTGCCGAGCAGGCCGCGTTGCTGGCCGGTTCCATCATCAACCCGCGTCGCTACAGTCCGGCGCGACCACCGCTGCGTCTGTTGCGGCGTCAGCGCATCATCCTCGCCCGGATGAAGTCGGTCACCCCGCCGCCGGTCGTGGCCACGCCGGTGCCGTCGGCGCCTGATGCGCCACCTGCAGCCCAGCCGGGTGACGCGCCCGCCCCAGAGGCTCCCGCAGCAGAGACCCCAGCGCCGGACGCGCAATAGCGCTCACGGTGGCGGGCGTCTGGCGCCGATGAACCGCGGGCCCCAGTAGCCGTCCGTGACCCGCTCAACCCGCACGACACCACGTTCGCTTGGGGCGTGCACGAACTGGTTGCCTCCAATGGCCAGCCCCACGTGCGACGGGCCCTTGGCCACCGTTGAAAAGAACAGCAGGTCGCCCGGACGCACCTTGGTGGATTTCACCTTCTTGCCGACGGTGAACTGATCCTTCGCTTCGCGCGGGAGGATCTGGCCGTGCTGCGCAAAGACGTACTGGATGAACCCGCTGCAGTCGAACCCCGTGCCCGGGTTCGTTCCACCATCACGATAGGGCGCCCCG
Organism: Acidobacteriota bacterium; assembly: GCA_021731095.1. Lineage (GTDB taxonomy): Bacteria > Acidobacteriota > Vicinamibacteria > Vicinamibacterales > UBA2999 > JAKFYA01. The sequence continues at coordinate 5,524 of JAKFYA010000419.1, forward strand.
CGAAGGGCGAGCGCGGTCGCGACGATGGCGCGAAGGTCGCCACGGTTGCCCGGTAC
>JAKFYA010000277.1 GCA_021731095.1 Acidobacteriota bacterium
GCTCCTCTCGTGGCGCTCGGCCACGCAGGCGAACCCGTCCGAGGGGGACCCGCGCGTGGTGTTCGAGCGGATGTTCGGCGACGAGACCTCGAATGAAGAGCGGCTGGCGCGTATCCGGGCCGACAAGAGCATCCTGGACGCCGTGGCCGGGCAGGTGAACAAGCTGCAGAGCAAGCTGGGCGGCAGCGACCGGCTCACCGTGTCGGAATACCTCGATACCGTTCGGGACGTTGAGAAGCGCATCCAGAAGTCCGAGCAGCAGAGCGCGAACTCCACCTTCTCGGCGGGTGAGCGTCCGACCGGCATTCCGGAGAAGTTCGAAGAGCACCGCGAAATGATGTTCGACCTGCTGGCGCTGGCCTTCCAGGCGGACGTGACCCGCGTGGCCACCTACGATATGGGCGGCTCGAACTACAGCTTCCTGGGCGTGCCGGAAGTGCACCACGATCTCTCGCACCACGGCGGCAACCCGGAGAAGCGGCTGAAGCTGGTGAAGATCGACAGCTTCAACGTGATGCAGGTGGCCAACCTGGCGACGAAGCTCTCGAAGATTCAGGACGGCGATGGCACGTTGCTGGACCGTTCACTGCTGATGTTCGGTTCGTCGCTGAGCGACGGCGACATGCACAGCCCGCTCGAACTGCCGGTGGTGCTCGTGGGTGGTGCGAATGGGGCGTTGAAGGGCAACCAGCACATCCAGTACGCGCCTGAGAAGAAGATGCCGATGTCGAATCTGCTGGTCACCATGCTCGACAAGCTCGGTGTGCCGGTGGAGAAGATCGGCGACAGCACAGGCGATCTCGTCGAGCTGTAAAAGCTCGTCGGACGCACGGACCGGGCCGGCTGCTTACGGGTGGCCGGCCCTTTCATTTTCAGGTCAGGACTTATGCACAACGGACTTCGCGTCGCTCGTCGCATGCTTGCCACCGTCTCACTGGCGCTGCTGGCCATGGCCGTCTTCACCCCCGCTACCGGGCAGGCTGGGGCCCCGCCCGCGGCGTCCGCCGCCGTGGCGCCGGTGAAGACCATCAACCATCTGCAGTTCCGGGTGAAGGATCCCCGGAAGTCCTTCGAGTTCTACATGAAGCTCTTTGGCGGCCATCTGATCGACACGAGCCCGAATGGCTGGACGATGATGCTGGCCGACACGAAGGAGTGGCTGAGCTTCGGCCGCATTCCGGCCGGTTCCAGCGCCAAGCCGGGCACGCTCGACCACGCCGGCATCGGCGTGGACCTGAAGAACCCGACGCAGCTGCGCCAGGCGCTCGCCGAGGCGTTCCCCAACGGGAAGGTCTCCTCACCCGGGAAGCCTGGCGACCTCACCTACGACCGCTCGATCTATGTCAGCGACCCGGATGGGTTCAGCCTGCAGCTGATTTCGGCCAAGGACGATGGCCACCTGCCGCGGGCCGACAAGACACCGGCCGCACCGCGCACACCGGCCAAGGGCTTCGTGCGCTTCCGCGGACTGAACCATCTCTCACTGGCCGTGACCAATCGCGAAGCGTCGCGTGACTTCTACGCGAAGCTGTTCGGCACGACCGTGCGCGACCAGAACCGTGGTCAGATCAACGTGACCCTGCCCGGCGCCGGCGCCTGGATCAGCCTGCTGCTCGTGAACCCGCGAAGCCCTGTGCCTGCCGGCCAGTTGCACCACCTCGGCGTCGGCATCGATTACCCGAGCGACATCCCCGGCATCGACGCCCTGCGCGTGCGCCTCAAGGCCGCGTTCCCGGACGGCGACGTCCGCTCGCCGGGCGAGCCAAGCCCCTCGATGGAGGCGAACTACAACCGCTCCATCTACGTGACCGACCCGGACGGGGTGAGCCTGCAGCTGGTCACCAGCAAGGACGACGGCTGGTTGGCGGCGGCCACCAAGCAGTAGCCGGGCAATAGACCTGAGGTTGTGGGGGAGCGTGCTATCGCGGTTGGTGCGCCCGGTAGGATTCGAACCTACGACCTTTGGCTCCGGAGGCCCCCCGTCCGATGCAGGTGCTTCGCACAGCCCATGTGTGCGGATAGGATCCTGCCTCGCAGCCTTTCTCCAGGGTCGCAATCACCCCGGGGACCAACGGCTGCTCGCGGTGCGCGTCGCGTCTCTGGAGGCGGTGCGGCGGGAGTGCCCCGACGCATTCGCGGACCGGCCTCACCGCGTGATCTCCAACAGGAGCGCTGGAGCGAATGGGTCAAGCTGTCTTAGCCACGTAATGCGCCCTCATGATCCGGGCCGATTCACTACTGTGCCTTTGCGGCAGCGATGGAGTCCACCCGGATGGTCTTGATTGTGGCGTCGAGCCTGCCCACCACTCTCACGCGTTGTGCGGCAAGTCCCTCGGGTATCCGCCGGCCGCTCAAGATATAGACATCCCGGCCGTCATACAGCGCGAATCTGGCTCCGTGGCCCTCGATGCACGCGACCGTGCACTCAGCATCCGTGGGGCCCATTCGCATGTCGGCGTGACCATCCTTGCCACAGATGTCGTCGGTGATCGTGCCCGTGAACGTCTGCGTGCCTCCCGCCGGCGATAGCACGGTCAAGCCGAACAGGGTCACGATCACGCGTGTCACCAACGTCCCGTCCTCACTGACCGGGCACCATGATATGAGCAGCGGTCGTGCCTGCATCCATGAGCCACGCACCACTGTTGTGAGGCCGGTCGGGGAGCCCGGTGGACTCCTTGGTGGCTCCAGGAAGATTGATGATCGTATGCGAACGGATCACCGTGATGTCGTCGCCATTGATGTTGATGAAGGTCGATCCGTGCTCCGGCTTCACGCGCGTGCCGTCTTTCTCCGCCTTCTTGATCATTGCGTTCTCGTCTGCGGCGCTCTTGCTTTCCGCGCGGAACCGCCGATTCTGCGCCACGCGCGGCAAGTTGCCCACGTTCGTGCACTGCACCGCGTACGTGTAGCGTCGGTCCTCGTCGGCGCGGTTGTAGCAGACCAGCCCGTTTCCGCCCTGTTTCAACGTCTCATACGTGTAATCGGGGCGCCATTTGATGACGGTCGCGTCTTCCTTCAGACGTGCCGGCGCTCCCAGCAGAATCCGTTCCACTTCCGTCATCTGGCGTTGCCTGAGTCCTGTCGGATCCTGGAACGTCGTTCCGACCGGGGTGTCTCGGAGAACCTGTGCCGACACGCCGCCCGTCAACACCACAACCGCGATAACGAGTAGCGGTGCACATGCCTTCATCGCGCTCCTCCGCGCGAGCCAACGCTCGCGGCCTGGACCAGATCCGTGAATGGGACGATTGGGGCGTGAATTGTATAGATCTGCTCGACCGCCAGACCGCGCCGCGTGATCTCAGAGAGGAGCGCAGGCGCGAAGGGGTAGATCCCCGCCGGATTGACGAAGTAGTCGTCCCCTTCGATGAGCAGTTTCAGGCTTGGGATGTACGCCATTAACCCGGTCGTCGAATGCGTGCTGCCGGCGATGTGGAACAGCCGCACGTCCGCGGTGGCGTCGTTCAGCACTCTCGAGTCATTGACCAGCTCAAGCTTCAGCGACTTCGGAGCTCTTGCGAGCGCATCGGGCGCGATCGTGCGAGGCCGCGAGACGAGCTCTCTCAGAAAGGCATCGCTGTTCCGGTGCGCGATGATGGTCAGGCCTTCGGAGACCGCCGCCCGAACGCCGCCTGAGTGATCGACGTGGTGATGCAGGTTGACGGCGTGCGTCAGCGGCTTCCCAGGCACAATCGACCGCGCCTTGGCGATCACGGCAAGGGTGCGGGCCTCGTCTACCGGGGTTTCGAGGAGCAGGAGGTGATCCGAGAACTCCACCAGGACGCTGCCTTCAGCTCCACCGCCCAGCACCCAGATGCCTTGTCCCCGCGGGTCGACGGTTACATTCTGCGGCCCAGGGGCAGGCGCCGGTGCAGCGGCAGCGGGTGCGGTGGTGCTGCCGACATCGACGTTCACCGCGTTCTTCCCGACCTGCACCTGCATGGTCGTCCATCGGTCCGTCTTCGTCGTCAGCAGCGTCGGCAGTAACAGCCCACCGACTTCCTGATAGTTCGCAAAGCTCGTGGCGATCGTCACGTCGCCGAAGTAGGGGTTGTGTGCTCGCGTCGTGACGCGCGCAGGCCTCTTCGTGGCGCGATCGACAGTCAGCGTCAGGGCTACCCCGGCTGGCATGGTCACGTCGATGGCCCACTCAGCTCCCACCGCTCGCGCGTTCGTCAGCCTGGCGGCAGGGTCGAGCGCCGCCCGCAGTGCCGTGAGCGGGTGATGATAGAACTCGGCTTGACGATCAATGCCGGCCGCGCCGGGGGCGCGGGTCGCCACCCCATTGGCTCCGACGTTGAACGCCACAGTGCCGTCGACGCCCTGCACCTGCTTCTGGGGCTGCTGGCCCGCGAAGTACAAGAAGGTCGGCGTGCGCGTATGCTCGAGAACGGCGCGGCTGTTCGCGAGGTCGACCCGGCGCACGTAGTCGCCAACGAAGGTCTGACCCGTGCTCTCGGGGGACAAGTCCTGCCCAAGGTTGTACGCCTTCGCTGTGCCTTCGAGCCTCAACGTCCGGGCGGCGAGCACTCGATCAGCGCCGCCAATCGCCATGGCGGCGTCCCTGAGGATCACGGTTGCATCGAGCGACGGAGCCTGCGGGGCACCGATCGGTGCGCATCCGGCGAGCGGACCGATCAGCAGGCAGAGCAGGCAGAGGGCGGGTCGCATCACCGCCGCGACTCGAACAGAGCCATCGTCGCCCACGACGTCGTGGACACCCGCTGCGCATAGCTGGACGCAGGCTTCCCAGGCCGGACGGTTTCCTTCCATGTGCCGTCTTCCCGCTGCTGGGTCACCAGGTACCCACGACCGGACGCGATCGCCTTCTCGAGGTCAGGGGCGGCATATGCCGGCGTCGCGACACGCGCGCTCGCCGACAGTGCGAGCAGCGCGAGTGCCGTGTGGAACGGCTGCGACGTCGCGTCGGCACCCCATCCCCCATCCGGATGCTGACCAGCTTTCAGCACCGCAAGCGCGTGCTGGCGCTGCGTCACCCCTTCGCGGTCGGTGGCATCCTGGAGTCCGAGCACCACCGCGGCGGCATCCACGACGTTGACGGTTGGCGCGCGTCGAATCCACACATCTGCGCGTGCGATGACTGGCTTGTATTCCTCGAGTTGCGCCGCGACGAGTGCACGCCGTGCGGATACCGTCGCGAGGGCCGTGCCGAGCGCTGCCGGCGAGCCAGGCACCAGTGGCATGCCGAGCCCGCCAACCTCGGCTGGGTCGACGCGGAACGATCCATCGGCCTTTTGATCGGCGACGAGCAGGGCGGTGACGTCGGTGAGCGCACTCTTCGGCGCCACGCCCGCGTCGGTCGCATCGACGAGCGCATTGGCGAACGCGATCCGCGCGAGGGGAACGCCCTCGAGGTCCCCGGCGGCCAGCGGCTTCCAGTCCTGCGGCCGCTGGACATTGAGGGTCCTGGAGAGTGGCGCCGCGACGTCCATCTTGTGCTTCGCGGCTGAGAGGAGCGCGCGCGCGGCATCACCGTTGTTGTGACAGGAATAGCAGCCGAACTTCGGCTGCCACGCGGGGCCTTCCTTCGCCAGGAACCCGACCGCCCGCGCC
>JAKFYA010000109.1 GCA_021731095.1 Acidobacteriota bacterium
AGCGCCGCGCCGAAACGACCCCCTCCCCCGCCGGCGCGTAAGCGCCAACCGGGGGGTTCGAAACGCCGGCTCGAGTTCGCGGGGCCGGCGCTCTTATGTACATCGGGTTTCAACGGACCCACGCGGGTCGCTGGCCCAAGGGAGACCAGAGCAATGGCGACGATTACGGCGGAGACGGTCAAGCAGCTCCGCGACAAGACGGGCGCAGGGATGATGGAGTGCAAGGCCGCCCTCACTGAAGCAAACGGCGACATGGAGGAAGCGGTCACCATCCTCCGGAAGCGCGGTCTCGCCCAGGCGGCCAAGCGGGCCGGGCGGGCCACCGCTCAGGGCGTCATCCACAGCTACATCCACCTTGGCGGCAAGATCGGCGTCCTCGTGGAAGTGAACTGCGAAACCGACTTCGTGGCTCGCACCGATGACTTCATGAATCTGGTGAAGGAAGTCGCCATGCACATCGCCGCCGCGGATCCGAAGTGGCTCCGCCGCGAGGAGGTGCCAGCTGATGCCATCGAGAAGGAAAAGGCCATCTACCGCGCCCAGATGGAGAACTCGGGCAAGCCAGCCAACGTGCTGGAGAAGATCATCGAGGGCAAGCTCGGGAGCTTCTATTCGCAGTTCGTGCTGCTTGACCAGCCCACCGTGCGCGATCCCAACGTGACCATCTCGCAGCTGGTGGCGCAGGCGACGGCCAAGACGGGTGAAAACATCTCGATCGGCCGATTCGTCCGCTTCCGCGTCGGCGAAACTGCCGAGTAGACGTATCAGCGAGGGCGGGACGGTCTATAATTCCATCTCGTGTCCGACTCGTCCTCGCCCCTCTACTCCCGTGTCCTCCTGAAGCTCTCTGGCGAAGCCCTCATGGGCGAGCAGAGCTACGGGATCGACCCCGCTGTTGCCACACGCATTGCCACGGACGTCAAGTCCATCCAGACGCTGGGCGTGGAAACGGCCATCGTCATCGGTGGCGGCAACATCTTCCGCGGCGTGGCAGCCAGCGCCCGCGGTATGGACCGCGCCACCGGCGACTACATGGGTATGCTGGCCACGGTCATCAATGCCCTGGCCCTTCAGGATGCCCTCGAACAGAATGGTGTCCACACCCGCGTGGTCAGCGCCATCGAGATGCGCGCGGTGGCGGAGTCCTTCATCAGACGCCGCGCCATCCGTCACCTTGAAAAAGGGCGCGTGGTGATCTTCGCAGCCGGCACCGGGAATCCCTACTTCACCACCGATACGGCTGCGGCGCTCCGCGCGATGGAAATCAAGGCGGACGTGATTCTCAAGGGCACCAAGGTTGACGGCATCTACACAGCCGACCCGATGCTCCACCCCGACGCCACCAAGTACCAGACGATTTCCTACCTCCAGGTCCTTGAACGCCAACTGAAGGTGATGGACACCACAGCCATTTCCCTTTGCATGGACAACAAGCTGCCGATTGTGGTCTTCAACCTGCGCCAGGCCGGCAACATCCGCCGCGTGGTGATGGGCGAAGCCATCGGCACCACAGTGAGCCTCTAGATGGACTTCAACAATCTCAATGGCCTGGCGGCTGCCGTCAAGGTCCGGATGGACAGCACCATCGAGCACGTGCGTCACGAGATGTCGGGCGTGCGCACCGGTCGCGCCGCGACCAGCCTGCTTGATGGCATTCAGCCTGAGGCATGGGGCGCCCGTGTTCCGCTGAACCAGGTGGCCACCCTCTCGATTCCCGAACCGGCCATGATCGTCATCACGCCGTTCGATCCGTCCCTCATGGGCGCGATTGAGAAAGCCATCCGCGCGTCGGACCTCGGCCTCAATCCGTCCAACGATGGCAAGGTCGTGCGCGTGCCGATTCCACCCCTGACCGAGGATCGGCGCAAGGAACTGTCCAAGCACGTGCACAAGCTCGCAGAAGAAGGCCGGAACGGTGTGCGCCTGGTGCGGCGCGACGCGAACGACCGCCTGAAGAAACTGCTGAAGGATTCGCTGATCTCGGAAGACGAGGAGCGGAAAGGGCTCGACCAGGTGCAGAAAATCACCGACGAGCACGTGAAGCTCATCGACGAGCTTCAGCGGAAGAAGGATCAGGAACTGCTGGGTCGCTAGGCGACCCGGCCCGTTCCTCCGCCGCCCAGGGGTCAGTCGCCGAACGACACCCCGAGGGCGCGCGCCGTGGCAATCAGATCATTGTCCAGCGGCACAGTCCGCTGCTTGCCCACCACGTCCGCCAGCGGCACCGGCACGATATCGGGCGGGCGGTTCGCCACCATCATTCCTCGGACACCCTTCAGCAACAACTCGACGGCCTTGCCGCCAAAGCGCGTCGCCAGGGTTCTGTCGAAGGGCGTCGGCGCACCACCACGCTGCAGGTGGCCCAGGACGACGCACCGCGTCTCCTTCTCGATCAAGGGCTCGAGTTCTTCCATCAACCGCGCACCTGCGCCGCCGAGCCGCTCCGCGTACCCCGCAGAGGCCTTCGACCGCACGGCCACGTTCCCACCGATCGGTTTGGCCCCCTCGGCAATGACCACGATGCTGAACCGGGCGCCCCAGCGGTCGCGACGCAGGATGCAGTCAGCCACCTTCTGCGGGTCGTACGGTATCTCCGGAATCAGAATCGCATCTGCCCCACCCGCCACGCCGGCATGCAGGGCAATCCAGCCAGCATGACGCCCCATCACCTCCACCACCATCACGCGACGATGCGCGGCGGCCGTGGTGTGCAGTCTATCGATGGCATCCGTCGCGCAGGCCACAGCCGTATCGAAGCCGAAGCAGCTGGTGGTGCCAACGATGTCGTTGTCGATGGTCTTGGGCACCCCGACCAGCGGAATGCCCAGCTGATGAAACCGGTATGCGATGCCAAGCGTGCCATCGCCCCCGATGCAGACCAGCGCATCCAGTTCAAGGGCCCGGAACATCTCCTGCACGCGGTCGCTGTAATTGAACGTGCCGTCCGGGGTGTCGATCGTGACAGCAAACGGGTCGCCCCGATTGACGGTGCCGAGGATGGTGCCGCCCATCCGCAGAATGCCGGTGACATCCTTCGGTTCGAGTGGTCTCGCCTTTCCACGGAAGATCAGGCCGTCGAAACTGTCCTCCAGGCCCATCACCGAGACGCCGGCATTGTGCGCGGTCTTCACCACCGCGCGAATGACTGCGTTGAGGCCAGGGGCATCGCCGCCGCCGGTGAGCACGCCGATCTTCCTGATGCTTGTCATGTGTGCGAATCGTCATCCACGAGGGCACCCGCCACTTGCGTCACCCGCTTGATGCTATGTTACACTTCAGAAGTTCCGGCGCCTGATCGGGTCTGAACACACGAGTGGGCGGCTAGCTCAGCTGGGAGAGCGCCGCGTTCGCAATGCGGAGGTCAGGAGTTCGATCCTCCTGCCGTCCACCACACATCAGGAATCAGGGCGTGGCCTCGCGGTCACGCCCTTTTCCTTTTCAGCGACACGATGGGCCCCGCTGTGGGTCGTCGAGAATTTACTTGGCAGCACAGATCCCGGGGGCCTAGGTTTCCGGCCATGAAGGCTACCCTCGTCTCGATCCTTGCGGCGCTGGTGGTCTTGTCTGCCACCGTTTCCCCGGCCAGGGCCTCCAGCATTTCCCTCAACGACAGCTTCGAAGCCGGCGCCTGGGCGAATACCATCCAGAATTACATGCAGCTCAGCCCGGGGAGCACCGCCCTGACTGGCTGGGCGATCGTGGAGGAAGTCGTCTGGGGCTTGACCCTGACCGGCGACGGTCACTACGCCGCCCAAGGCGACTACTTCCTCGACCTCAGTTCCTTCGGAGCGACCTCAGTCGGCGCCATTGAACAGGTGCTCTCGACCACCCCAGGGCAAGGCTATCTGGTGTCACTGGCAAGCGCCGGCGTCATCGCTGGCATACAGGTTGACGGATTGGGCCTGGCACCACTGATGTCGACGCCCATCGACAGCGCGTGGAGTACGGTGATGTACTTTTTCAATGCCGTGGACTCCTCCACGGTGCTCCGCGTGTACAACCCGCTCCCCGGGTACGACATCATTTTCGTCGACGATCTGAACGTCACCCCGCTGGACGACTCTCCCGTTCCCGAACCCTTGTCCATGCTACTGGTGGGCAGTGGCCTCGCGGGCTTGATCGTGCGTCGCCGTGCCTGGGGCCGAACCCAATGACCGACCTGCCCCAAATGACTGCGCAGAGCCGAGGGCGTCACCGACACCAATGAGGAGGATAGGCGCTCGATCCTCCCGAAGTCCATTAGTTCGCTTGACGCATTGAGTCCCGAGGCTGGAGAATACCACCGGACATTCCTGTCCAAGGGAGGACATCGCACATGAAAAGGTTGCTCATGGCTCTTGCGCTCGTGCCCGTGCTCGCCATGGCCGCACCGGCCATCGCTCGCGCGCAGGACGCGCCCAAGGGTGACCCGGCCGCGGGCGCACGAGCCTATAGCGGAAAACTCTGCCGTATGTGTCACGGGGAAGACCTCGAAGGTGGCTTCGGGATGGACCTCGCGGGCCGCAACATTACCTACAAGCAGTTCCTCCGCGCCATCCGCCAGCCGTGGAGCCTGATGCCTCAGTACAACGAGAGTCAGCTCAACGCGCAGATGGCAGCCGACCTCTACGCTTACATCAAGAGCAAGCCCGCCGGGAAGGAACCGTCGCACTGGCACTGGCCGCAACCGCCGTCCAGCGCGCCGCTCGGCCAGCGCATCTACATCAATGTGGGCTGTGGGCAGTGCCACGAGCCGGAGAACAAGTTCGCGCGCATGTGGCTGGGTGAGCATGCCAAGGAAGTGAACTACGAGTACTTCAAGAAGCAGATCTACCAGCACACCGCGAAGTGGCCGCGCGGCAGCATGGGCGACTACAACCCGGATCGGCTGCCCGAGATGATGTTGAAGGAGATCTACCAGTTCCTCGTGGTGGACCTCGGCGTCCGTGCCTCGATCGGCGGCGGGATTACGATCGCGGAACAGGCGGGCGGCAACACCACCTACAAGCTGACGGTGAGCAACCGCGGCGTGAAGGACAGCGGCGCCACGGCTGAAGGCCTCACGGTGTTTGTCCGGATCCCGGAGGGTGCGAAGGTTGTCAGCGGCACCGGCCCAGGCTACAAGGGCCAGCAGTCGCTCAAGTCGCTGGGCCTGGAGCCTGGTCTGGCTGTGGCGACCCACCCGAACGAACAGGGTGTGACGCCCCGTCCGCCGGCTGATCTCGCAGGAGACGTGGTGGTGTGGAAGCTCCCGAAGCTTGTCGCGTCTGACAAGGCCGAGCTGACCTTCACGCTGGTGGGTGCGCCCAACGAGGCTCTGGTGAAGGCAATGGACGGCTCTACCGTGCACTGGGAGAAGCCGGGCCGCACGCCGTTTGGCCAGAAGCTCGCCTACCGCGACGTGCGCACGCCAGACAAGGGCGACCACGAGCGACTCGGGCTGCCGCGCCTGCCGTAGCTGGCGTTCGTCTGTTTGCCGCCCCGGGTTCAACGCTGGTTGGGCCCGGGGCATCTCGTGTAGCACCCACGCCAGGGGCGGTCCGGCTCCCGCCGCTGTGAGGTCC
>JAKFYA010000446.1 GCA_021731095.1 Acidobacteriota bacterium
GGGCAGCCCCTCCACCTGCGCGTGTTGCTGCATGTCGGGCGCGACACGGTAGGTCTTGGAATCGACTGCAGGCGGCGCGCCGCCGAGCGCCATGCGGCTCACCATCTTGGCGACCGCCAGATAGCGCTCAAGGAGCGACTGCGAGATTTTCAGAACGCCCGCGATGTTGTCGAAGCCGTAGCTGGCGTCGTCCGGCGGCAGTTGAGCGGCCGCGTCGATGTCGAGGGCCAGCAGGTCACGAATCGCGTTCTGGTATTCGAAGCGGTTGAGCCGGTGGAAGCCCTCGGTTCGCCCGGGGTTTGGCTTCGCCTGGGCCTGCTTGTCCAGGCCGCCTTCCAGGTAGCCGACGAAGGACTGCAGGGTGGCTTCGTCCGGGCGCGGCGCGCCGGAAGGCGGCATCACGCCGCCCTTCAGCTTGCGCGTAACCTTCTCCCAGATCTCCGGCGAGACGTCGAGGCGCCCGACCTTCATGCCGACCAGCGAGAGCCGGCCGGCCTTCGTGCGCGGGTTGTGACAGGTGACGCAGTACTTGTCGACGATCGCCTGCTGCGGGACGGTGTCCGCCGCCGGCGCGGGGGCCTGCTGGGCCCCCTGCGCCGGGACAACGGACGACAATCCGAGCACGATCACGCCTGCGGAGGCCCACAAGCGGACGGGGTGAGTCTTCATCGCGTGGCTCCACATGGCGTCTTCCCCGGTTCTGAACTCAGCGGCGCGCCGTGGCTCCGGCAGGCACCGCGGCCGAGGACTGCTGACGCTTCCGCTCGGCGAGGATCTTCTCGTAGTCCTCCTGCGTCAGGTAAGTCACGTTCACGTGCGCGTGGTACATCTCGTCGTTGCTCCGCTGCCCCCAGCCCACCCACTGCGACGGGTCCGGGTTGTTCTTGTTGGCTGCGGTGTTGTCGAGCCACGACGTGATCTTGATCACCGTGCCCTTGGGGAGCACCGGCGCGGCGTCGTCCGCGTAGACGTAGTTGACGTGCCAGTTGAAGTTGAAGCGGTCGACGTAGTTCAGCATCTCGGTGCGGCCGTCCGGGTAGATGGCTTCCATCGACAGCGCCTTGCCGCGCAGGTGCATGTGCGGCTGGAAGTTCTCGAGCCGAGCCGGGTTCGCGAGCGCGAAGTAGCCGGTGAAGATGCCCAGCTTGCCCGGGGGCAGGTCGAGCGTCTTCATCGAGTCCTGGACGCCCATGGCCTGCGCGAACACGCGGTACTTCGGCGTCACGCCCTTCGGGTAGAACCACACGGCCACTTCGCTCTGGTCCGTGAGCTCCTTGCCCACCGAGTGGTAGTGGATGTCGAACTTGATCTTCGAGCCGGCCTTCATCAGCTTGCCGCTGTTCTCACGGAAGCGGTCGCCAATCTTGCCGACCGCGAACTCGCTGAAGTAGCCGCCGCCGCCAGGCACTTCGACGGCGCCGTAGGCCTCTTCCGCCTGCACCAGGTTGGTCACCACGTGATGCACGACCGGACGCCCCTTGAGCGACGGGCGGATCTCGATGCCGCGGACCCAGCGGTCCTCGGTGAGGCCGGTGTCGACGACTGGCTGCCACCACTGGTCCTGGCCCTGCGCGGCCTGCGTCCACGGGGTGGACTTCACGACGAGGTCGGGCTCGCGGCCGTACACGTCTGCCATCCGCCACACGTCGTCACGCGGCCACACCTTCGCCTTCGGCATGTCAGCGGGGTTGCCCATCGGCGCGCCGGAGTCCACCCACTTGGATATGGTGTCGATCTGCGCCTGCGAGAGCGACATGTCGTTCTCGAACTTCTGGATGCCCACCGTGTTGTCGAGGTGCCATGGCGGCATGAGACGGGCCTCCACCTTCTGCCGGATCGACCTGGCATAGGGGCGCACCTGCTCGAACGTGATGAGCGGCATCGGCGCCATCTGGTTCGGACGGTGGCAGGCCTCGCACTTCTCCTGGAGGATCGGCGCCACATCCTTGGTGAACGTCGGTGTCGCGGCGTCTCCCGCCGCTGCGGCGGCGACCGTCGGCGCGAGCAACAGGGTCGCAACCGCCACGCCGAGTGCCATGCCCTCGGCCTTCCGTCTGCATGCTGATAGGACCATCACGCTCTCCTCTTCCACTCTCCGAATGCCCGCACAACCGCCCGCGTCTGCCGCGTCCGCGCGGGCTTCACTTCACGACAACGTCCACGTACGCGTTGGTCCAGCAGCAGTAGAAGCCGCCGGCCATCACGAACGCCTGCTTCCCCGACGCGTCCCACGCCAGCATCCGCAGCGTGTAGTCCCCAGGCTGCGAGAAGGTGACTTTGGTCGACGCCTTGCCGTTGACGATCTTCGGTTCGGCGTTCTCGAACTTCACCGGACCCTGACCGCGATAGAGGCTCCACACCGCGCCGAAGACCGGCTTGCTCTCGCCGCCGCCAGCCTTCACCACGCCGTCGTCCGCGATGAAGGCCTCGAGCGGGAGCGGCGTGCCGACCGTGGCGGTCGCCGACGCCCTGACGCCCAGCTGCCCTTGCCCCACCTTGCCAGTGGCAGAGAGCTTCACCGCAGGCGGCGTGTTGCCACTCGTCGACTCCTTGAGCGCGTCGATCTCGAAATCGGGCTTGATGTGTCCGGGGACCGAGATGGTCTCCCCGCCGCTGACGAGCGTCCAGGTCACCTTCTTGTCGACGCCGAAGTCTTTCGGCACGACGACGGCAAAGGTGCCGGTGTGGCGGCGGTTGTTGAAATGCGTAGGCTGCCCCTGGTCGGCAGGCCCCGGCTCGATCCGATTGTTCGGCCCGACGGGGATGTCGAGCTCCTGCTGGTAGTTGCGGTTGAAATAGCCGAAGACGAGCGCGAAAGTCCCGTCAGCGTTCCGGTACCAGCCCTCGAAGGCCGGCGTGACGCTCTGGCCCCTGGCGTGGGGAATCGGTTCCTCCTTCAGCTGCTGGGCCGGCAGGACGGCAGCGCCGAAGGCGGCGACACAAAGGGCGACGGCGAGACGACGGAAGTAGGTTCCGGACATGGTCGGCCGTTAACTATCACATTTGGCCGACAGCGACGCATCCCAGAAATCCGGTAGTGCTGGGAAGGGCTAGTCCATGTGGATGATCCCCCGGCGGAGCGCCACCGCCAGGGCGGTCGTCCGGTCGTGGACGCCGAGTTTGCCGAAGATGCTCCGCATGTGCGCCTGGACGGTTTCTTCGCTGATCCGGAGCGCTACGGCGATGTCCTTGTTGCGCATCCCCCTGCCGAGCATCCGGACCACATCCTCTTCCCTCGCGGTCAGCACCGAGGGGGCGGGCCGGCTGGACCGGCCCGCCATCCCGGGGAGCGCCAGGCGGCCGGCGTGCACGTCACGGATGACCTTGACCAGGTTGTCCGCCAGCGTGTCCTTGAGCAGGTAGCCGGACGCCCCGGCATCGATTGCGCGGCGGACATCCTCGTCCCCGGCGAACATCGTCAGGACCACGATCCGCGCCTGCGGGTCGATCCCCCGGATGGCGCGTGTGGTCTCGAACCCGTCCGTCCCGGGCAGGCGCAGGTCCATCAGCGTGACGTTCGGCCGCAGCTCAACGAAGCGCCGAAGCGCTTCGTCTCCGGTAGCCGCATGCCCCACGATCTCCATGTCGTCCTGCTGATTGACGATCGTCGCCAGCCCGATGCGGACGACGATGTGATCGTCCACGCACAGGACCCTGATCCGCTCGCTCACGCCTCGCTCCTCCAGGTTCGCGGGATCTCGCACGCGACCACCGTGCCGCGGCCGGACGCGCTGGTGACCGTGCACGTCCCGCCCAGGCTCTCCGCGCGTTCCCGCATGCCCCGGATCCCCCAGTGTTCGTGCACGTCCGGCTTGGGCACCTCGGCGTCGAACCCGCAGCCATCATCCTCCACCGACAGGCGGACGGACGTGGTGTCGCACGCGATCCGCACCGCGATGCGCGCCGCGCCGGCATGCCGGACGGCGTTGCGCACCGCTTCCTGCTCGATGCGGATGAGCTGCTGCACGACGGCCGGCGGAATCACGCCGCAGGCGCCAGTGGCGTCGAAGTCGAGCGTCGGCCCGGCATCGGCCAGCAGCTCCTCGGCGGAACTCCGCGCCGCCTCTTCCAGACCGCTGGCCATGAAGCCGGGCACGCGCAGCGCCAGAATCGATTCGCGCGTCTCGAAGATGTGGCGCTCTACCTGCCGGCGCACCCGACGCAGCGCATCGGCCGCAGCGCCGGGGGCGGTCTGGATCTGCTGGGCCACCCCTTCCAACTGCAGGGCGAGGCCGGCCAGGCTCTGGAGCACGGTGTCGTGCAGTTCGCGCCCGATACGCGTCCGCTCGTCGAGCACGAGCGCGAATCGCCGCTCGATGCCGCGGACGCGGAGCTGCCATGCCAGCACCACAAGCGACACGGCCAGCACCACCAGCAGCCCGGCGAACCAGCGCGTCTGGTAGAACGCCGGCAGGATCACGAAGCTCCAGGCCGCAGTGCCCGCGTCGAGCCCCTCGATCGTCGACGCGACGACGAACCGGTACTCACCCGGGGGCAACCCGGTGTAGAACGCCTGTCGGCGCGTGCCCCCGTCCACCCAGTCGGGGTCGAAACCCTCCAGCCGGAACCGGAACCTGGCTTTCGACGCCCGGCCCAGATCGATCACGCTGTAGTCGACCCGCAGCCGCGTGGTACCCACCGGCAGGCGCATGCCGTCCCGGACCGACGTGGGCGCCTGGTCGCCGATGGCCGCGAACTCCACACGCGCCACGGACGTGGAGCGCGGCCGCGCGTCCGCCTTGAGCGACGAGAGCACGCCCACACCGCCCAGGGTCGCAAACCAGAGGTCCCCACCGTTCCCGGCCACCGCGCTGGGCGCGCCGAGCCAGGCGGGCGCGTCGGGCAGGCCATCGGTGAGGTCGAAGAGCGCGAAGCGGGCGCGATGGCGACGGTCGGCGATCACACGCGCGAACTCGTCCTTTCCCACACGCAGCACACCCTGGCGCAGCGGCAGCCACAGCGACCCGTCGGCCCCTTCGATGAGCCCGGTGAAGAAGTCCCCGGGCAGGCCATCCCGCACAGTCAGCGACGCGGCCTGCCCGCCGCGCAGCCGGCTGATGCCGCGCGTGGTCGCGATCCACACCGTCCCGTCCGGGTCGCGCAGGAAACCGGAAATCGCCGCCCCGTGCAGCGCCGAGTCGACCGACGCCCTCTCCGTCATGCGCCCGTGGTCCCAGGTCACCACCGAACCGTCCGCCAGGCCGAACCAGATGCGTCCCTCCGGATCCCGGTAGAGCGCACTGCACTGGCGACCGCTCATGCCTGGCACCGGCGTCACCACCCCGTCGCGCAACGACGAGGACGACGCCCCCCGGTCGTGCGTCAGCCACACGGTGCCGTCATCGCCGCGCACCATGCGCTGGACGGCGTTGAGCGGCCGTGTCGTCGTGACCGGCGAGAAGCGCCCCGCCTCAAGCCGATACAGGCCGGCTTCGGTCCCCACCAATAGCGTGTGCCCGTCATCGAGCAGCGACCGAATGGGACGGCCCGGCAGCGCATGGACGGCCGAGGGGCGGTCGAACCGGCCTGGGGCGAACCGG
>JAKFYA010000253.1 GCA_021731095.1 Acidobacteriota bacterium
ATCGGCTACGGCGGCGTGCAGAGCCTCTCTCCACTGCTGCTGGCCAGGCTCTCTGGCGGCCGCGCGCCTGGCCCCGCTGCGGCCGCATGGCTGGGCCTGGGCCTGGCCGCAGTGACCGCACTCATTCCGATCGGCCTGTGGCTCGGGGTATCCCCTGCGCTCACCGTACTCGGCGGACTCACGCTCTTCGGCATCGTCTTCGCACTGAACTCGGCCGTCCACTCCTATCTGGTCCTGGCGTATTCGGAATCCGATCGCGTGTCCCTCAGCGTTGGCTTCTACTACATGGCCAACGCCGCCGGACGCCTCATCGGCACCCTGCTCTCCGGCGTGCTGTATCAACAGGCTGGTGTCACCGCCTCGCTGTGGGGCGCCGTGGCGCTGGCAACAGTCGCCGGACTCGGAGCGCTCACCTTGCCGCCGGTTGCCGCTGGCCAGACGTGGACAGCCGTGCAGGGCGACGACTGACCGGCCGTCCCTGGCCTTCCTTCCAGTCCTGTTTCGGCGTCACATCCGCGTTGCGGCGGCTCCATATAATCCGCGCATGCTGCAGCCTGCCTGCCTCACCGTCGTCATCGTCGGTCTTTGCCTCATCGTCGCGCCCAGCGCGCAACGTCCGTCGCCCTCCAAACAGCTCATCGCCCATCGCGGCGCATCGGGCGACGCGCCTGAGCACACGTTTGCGTCCTATCAGCTCGCGCTCGATCAGCACGCGGATTTCGTGGAGCCGGATATCGCGGTATCCAAGGACGGACAGCTGGTCTGCCTGCATGATGACTCGCTGGAACGGACGACAAACGTTGAAGACGTGTTTCCCGATCGCTACAGCCGTGAGGTCCAGGGCCGCGACGGTGCGAGGCAGTGGCTCGCAAACGACTTCACGGTCGCCGAGCTGAAGCAACTCGACGCCGGCAGCTGGAGAGACCCGAAGTTCGCAGGCGCGAAGCTGCTGACGTTTGAGGAGATGGTGAGCATCGTGCGCGGCAAAGCGGGAATCTATCCCGAACTGAAGTCGCCCCCGCTCTACACCAGACGCGGAGTCGACATGGCGGCGATCTTTGTGACGTCGATCAAGGCGCAGAAGCTGGACACGCCGGACTCGATGACGACGACGCCGGTGATCATACAGTCGTTTGACTGGCCCACGGTGCAGCGCATGGCCAAGGAACTCCCCAGCATTCCGCGCGTATTCCTCACGAGCAACGCCAAAGACATCACCGACGATCGGATGAAGGACCTCGCCACGTTTGCAACCGGTATCGCCCCTGAAAAACGCGTCATTGCGCAGCATCCCGACATGGTGGCGCGTGCGCATGCGCTGGGACTAACCGTAACGGCGTGGACCTTCAGTGCGACCGAAAAGACGACCTACGCGAGCGTAAAGGAAGAGATGGCGCAGTTCCTCTACACGTGGGGGATCGATGCGCTCTTCACGAACAATCCTGACCAGTTTCCTCGGAGTGATAGTCGGTAGCCGCAATCAGCGTGCGGACCCTCACGTCGAACTCCACTGGGGACTACAGACCCCCGACTACCGACTCGAAGCCATCCCCTCGATCTTTCGTGTGGCCAGTCGCGCGAGAATTGAGCAAATCAGCACCATCATCACCAGCACGAGCGCGCCCGCCCAGGCCTGGCGGTGCCAGTCCTCATAGGGCGAAATGGCGTAGGAAAACACCTGCACGGTGAGTGAGGAGATGGGCTGCGTCAGACTGCTGGTGAAGTACCGATTGTTGAACGAAGTAAAGAGCAGCGGGGCGGTTTCTCCCGCAATACGCGCCAGCGCCAGCATCACGCCGGTCACAATACCTGGTGCGGCGGCCGGCAACACCACGCTGAAGACAGCCCGTGCGCGCGTCGCGCCAAGCGCCAGTGCCCCTTCGCGCATCGTGCTGGGCACCAGCAGCAGCAGTTCCTCGGTGGTACGGGCGATGATCGGAATCATCATGATGCCCAGCGCGAGACCACCCGCAATGGCACTGAACTGCTTGAACGGCAGCACCGCGATGCCGTAGACAAACACGCCCACCACGATCGACGGCACGCCATTCAATGTGTCTGCCGCAAAGCGAATCATTGAGGCGAACCGGCTGCCGGCATACTCGGACATGTAGATGCCACTCAGGATCCCGATCGGAATGGCAAACAGTGAGCCGAGTCCCGCCAGTATCACCGTGCCGACGATGGCGTTGGCCATGCCGCCGCCAGCCTCCCCCACCGGCGTCGGCATGTGGGTGAAGAAGTCGATGCTGAGCGACTGGATCCCCTGGCTGATCACAAAGAACAAGACGAAGGCAAGCGGCACCAACGCCAGCAGGACCGACAGACCGCAGAACGCCACAAACGCGGTCGAAGAGAACTTGCGCCACCACAGGCCAATCATGCGGCCACCGGTTCTGCCGGCACGGTGGCCGGCCTCGCCCGACGCTTCTGCGGCGCCATGCTCCATATCAGGAGCCGCGACAGGAAGTTGACGATCAGCGTGATGACGAAGAGAACGAGACCGATCTCGATGAGCGCGTGCAGATAGAGCTCATCAGCCGCCTCGGTGAACTCGTTGGCAATGACTGCGGCCATGGTGTACTGCGGCGCAAACAGTGATGTGGAGATCTTCGGATTGTTCCCAATCACCATGGTCACGGCCATGGTCTCGCCGAGGGCACGGCCGAAGCCGAGCATGACGGCGCCAACAATACCGGTGCGCGCATAGTAGAGGGCGGCACTGATCGCTTCGAAACGCGTGGCGCCAAGTGCATACGCCCCTTCGCGCTGCGCCACCGGCACCGACTTGAGCACCTCGCGCGCGACTGATGACGTGAAGGGAATGACCATGATGGCGAGGATGAGGGCCGCCGACAGCATCCCCACGCCAAGTGGCGGCCCCTTAAAGAGGGCCAGCTGACGCAGGCTGTCGGGCATGCTCGTCTCCAGCCAGCGAACCGCCGGGACGAGCACGAAGATGCCCCACAGGCCGTAGACGATTGAGGGGATGGCCGCCAGCAGCTCGGTCAGGAAGACGAGCGCTTGCTTCAACCTCGCCGGACAGAGTTCGGAAATGAACACCGCAATGCCCAGCGCGATGGGTGTCGCGATGAGCAGGGCCAGGATGGACGAATACAGCGTGCCCCAGATAAACGGCAGCGCACCGAAGTCGCCCGATACCGGATCCCACACTTCGGTCTTCCAGAAGCCAAAGCCAAACTTCTCGATCGACAACCACGACTGGCGCACGAGCTCGACGCCAATCGCGACGACGATGATAATCAGCACGAGGCCGAAGAGCCCCGTGCCGATGCGGAATCCGAGGTCCTTGCGCATGTTCGTTATTGCGTCTTCACCTTTGCCAGCTGCGCCAGCTCCAGTTTCACCACTTCGGCCGGCAGCGGCGCATAGCCCAGGTCGGCGGCGAACTTCTGACCGTCGGCCAGCGCCCACTTCATGAACTCGACCATGATCTTCGACTGGTTCTTGTCCTTGGGGTTTTCGTAGAGGAGCAACCAGGTGAAGGACGAGATGGGGTAGACGCCCTTTCCAGGCGCGTTGGTAATGGAGACACGGAAGTCCGCGGGCATCTGAGCGGCGGCGGCCGAAGCCGCGGCCGTGACCGACGTCACAGATGCCTTCACGAATTCGCCGGCCATGTTCTGCACCGAGCCGTAGTTGCTCTTGCTCTGCAACGCGTAGATGAGCTCCACGTAGCCCAGCGAACCAGGCGTCTGTGTGACGAGCCCCGCGACGCCTTCGTTCCCCTTACCGCCGACGCCGGTGGGCCAATTGACCGCCGTGTTGACGCCAACCTTCGTCCGGAACTCCGGCGAAGCCTTGGCAAGGTAGTCCACCCAGATGTACGTGGTCCCCGACCCGTCCGAGCGGTGCACTACGGTGATGTCGGTGCCCGGCAGCGCGACACCGGGATTGAGCGCGGTAATCTGGGGCGCGTTCCACTTGGTGATCTTGCCGAGGAAGATATCGGCCAGCACTTGGCCAGAAAACTTCAGCTCCACCTTCACGTTGGGAACGTTGTAGACCGGCACCACGGCGCCGAGCACCGTCGGAAAGTGCAGGATCTTGCCGGGCGCCGCCTGCAGCTGTTCATTGGTCATCGGGCCGTCAGTGGCGCCAAAGAACACGGTCTGGCTGCTGACCTGACGAATGCCGCCACCTGACCCGATCGACTGGTAGTTGATCTCCACATTGCTGTGTGCTTTGTGGTACTCGTCAAACCACTTCGAATAGATCGGATACGGGAAGGTCGCACCGGCGCCGTTGATCTTCACTACCTGCGCCGCCACACCTGTGACCAGCGCCACCGCTACACCAACGACCGCGAATGTCTTCTTCATGCTCGTCTCTCTCCTGTGCTCGAACCGTGGCACCGTGGCATTGCGATACCTAGAAATTCACAAGCGCATGCGCGGCGACGCGCTGCGCCTTCGCCTGGCCCGGCGTCGTGGCGGCGTTGAACGCAGACGCGTTGACCGCATTGCCGTCAGCATTGGTGGTTTCTGGTGACGCGGTGTAGGAGTCGTCCGTGAACATTGTCGTGCCGACCCGAATGGACGGTGTGTCGTCGGGCGGGTTGTAGCCAGCCGCGGGAGTGATCTGCGCTCGCGCCGCGCTCGCCATGCTCGCCATCACCACGACCCCAATTGCCACCCGCCAGTCAACCAAGCGTCTCAAATCGCACCCTGCCCAGAGCGCTGATGCGCTCCGGTATAGAAGTGTCAGCTGAGGCTAGTCCTCAGGTGTATCGGGGGGAATTCACAGATGTTACGTACATGTAAATTCACTCGGCCGGCGGCTGCCAGCAGCCAGGAGTCGCTCGTCGGTAGGCAGATCCCGGTAATGGGACGCCGGGGGCACATGTGACGCCGCGTTGGCTTGGCCGACACCGCGCCGATACCGGCGGTTGCTACGGTCTGACCAGCGGGCCCATCCGGGCCCCACAGTCAGTCGAGGTCCCCAATGACATTCCGAGTCAAGGCCGCCGTATTCCTCTCCCTGCTCCTTCTGGCCTCTCCCGCCCGTGCGCAATTCGAGACCGGCGCGGTGCTGGGCACCGTGCGCGACACTAGCGGCGCGGTACTTCCCGGTGTCAGCGTGACGCTGGCGAACGTGGACACCGGCATTCACGTCCTCCGCACGACCGACGAGCGGGGCGCTTACGAGTTCTTCACGGTCCGGGTCGGCACCTACAAGGTCAGCGCCGAGCTGCAGGGCTTCTCCACTCGTGAGATCCCCAACGTCAAGGTCGATGTCGGTGCCCGCCAGCGCGTCGATGTCGAGCTGTCGGTGGGTGCTGTCACAGAAGCCATCAGCGTGCAGGCCTCCGCGCCGCTCATCGAGACCGACACCAGCCAGCGCGGACAGCTCATCACCGGCGATCAGACAAGGGCGCTGCCTTTGAACGGCCGCGAGTACTCGGCACTCGCCCTGCTCACCGCAGGCATACGGCTCGGCGCGTCAAACCTGACCACCGGTGGCACCCCGCGCGAAGGGACCTTCAACGTGAACGGCCTACGCAGTACGTTCAACAA
>JAKFYA010000070.1 GCA_021731095.1 Acidobacteriota bacterium
CGGCTTCTCGTCGATCGTTTAGCTTCGCCACACCTCGTCACCAGTGATGGCGTCATAGGCCACCACCTGTCCACGGCCTGTGCAGCAGCCGTAGGTCGGCGACGTCGCCGCCGCCTCCTCGAGGAACGTGATGGGCACGTACACGCGCCCTCCGTACACCGTGGGCGATCCGGTCACGCGTGCATGCGGATGCAGCTCGACACGCTTGGTCCAGAGGTGGGTGCCGGTCTCCGCGTCCACGGCATACAGGTTGGCCTGAAGGTCGCCGAAGTAGGCAGCGTATCGCCCTGGCTCGCTGCCGGGCAGGCGGGAGATCGAAATGGCCGAGCGCACGGTGGCGTGGGTGCGGAACACCCAGTAGGTGCAGCCGCTCGCGGCGTCGAGCGAGTACACGGCACCAGGGCCAGTACCGACGAAGAGGCGTCCTCCGGACACGGCCACATGCCCGGCAGCGAACTGACCGTCCGGAAAGCCATAGGCCCACTTCAGCGCCAGCTTCGGGACGTCGGCGGCCGTCAGACGGGCCGAGGCGGCAGGCTGGAAGCGGGTGTTGGTCACATCGACACCCCAGCCGTTCCAGGAAGGTCCGTCGAGCGGCGCTGGCCACGCCTTTGGCGCGCACGGCTGGGCGACGGTCGCAGGCTGCGCAGTGGCGCGTGCGGCAGGCGCCAGGATCAGGAGAGTCGAGAGGAGCCGAACGAGTACGCCGACGACGCGGAGATGGGCCATATGCACCTCATGAGCGCGTGTGATCCGTTACAGCCGGAACATCCGGTTGAACTTCACCACGATCGACCGATTCTGGAAGCCGGCCCCGGCCGTGTCGCGCTGCTCGTTGTAGACCACGAAGAGCTCGCTCCCGAGGACGTACTCCCAGCGAAGGCGCGCGTTGACCGAGACGCTGCGAGCCGCGGAATTATACTGCAGCAGCGTGCTCACGAACATCATCGGCGTCATGGTGAAGGTGACGCGTGAGCCAACGAGCGTCGTGGTGAACGCGCCCTGCGTGAGCGTCACGTGGTTCACCGACGCGGTGGGTTCGGTGGAGAAGCGTGGACCCACGTTGAGCCGTGCGCCGCTCACCGTCCAGAGCTGCTTGGTGCCGTTGTAGAACGAGCCCGCTTCGTAGCTCATGGTGCCAGAGACCGGCCGCTGCCGGCCGAAGTCGTACTGCACGCGGCCGGACTGGAAGTCGTAGCCGCCCACGGGCAACACCACCCCACTCGCGATGGCGAATGGCCTGGGGAGAAACTCGTAGTTGGCGCTGTAGCCCACCTCGAAGTGGTCGCTGTTCTGGAAGTCGACGCCGAACTCCGCCGTCGCCGCCCGCGTCTCCAGGCGGCGGTTGCCGTTGGTGACGTAGTTCAGCGCCGCGACCATGGGCACCTTGCGGACGATCGGATGTTTCAGTCGTGGGCTGAAGCGGAATGAGCCTGAGCTCTGCTCCATGTCGAGGCGACGGACAAAGCCCACCTCGGGGTTGAACCGGGCGCCGACGTTGAGTTGCTCGAGCTGCAGGCCGAATCTGTCGGCGGAATAGTCCAGGTGCACACGGGCGCTGGTGTCGCGTCCTGCTGGCGCGGGAGCGTTCGTGCGGGCCCAGTACGCGTTGACCAGCAGGTTGTCGAAGAAGGCCAGTCGCGCGTCGGCACCCATGGTCGCGCTGCGTCCGCGGCCATCCAGCGAGACCGTGCGGTCTGTGACGATGAGGCCAATCGTGCTCCGCTTCAGCACATCGCGCTTGAGTCGCAGCACGGAGAAGGTCGTGGGCGCGGTCCCGGTGACGGGCTCGTCATCCGCGCGGATGCTGATGGCCCCGAAGCTGAGGCGTCCCGTCCGCCCGGTGACACGGCCACCGCCGACAATCGGCACGGGCCGTCCGCTGCTGAGGCCGATGCGCCGGCTGTAGAACATGGCCGGCACGTCACCGCCACCGGCGCCCCCGCCGAAGTTGAACAGTCCCTGATTCTCCGTGAAGAAGTCGCGCTTCTCCGGAAAGAACAGGCTGAAGCGCGTGAGGTTCACCTGCTGGTTGTCGGCTTCCACCTGCGCGAAGTCGGTCTTGTAGGTCAGGTCGGCCGTGATGTTGGGTGTGATGCCATATTTCACGTCGAGACCATAGTCGCCACTCGGGTCGTTGGCCACCACCGGTGTGACGGTACGGTCCGACACCACGCCACCGACCACATAGGGCTTGATCTCGACGACGCGTGAGCTCGGCGGAACCTCGAGGCCGAGGAGGGGAGCCGACATTTCGGAACGGAAAATGCCGCCCATGCCGAAGCCGAGTGGCACGGGATTGAGATAGGAGACCTCATTGCGCCATCGGCTCGCCCGCCGAACGTTGAAGCCCCAGATCTGCTCGGCGACATTGCCATAGCGGAGGGACTTGAACGGGATGGCCGCTTCCACCGTCCATCCCGTGTCATCGCGCTGCACCTTCACCGTCCAGAGCGGATTCCAGTCGTAGTTGTTCTGGCCCGCGTAGGCGTACTGGACATCGAGTTTGGCGCCGATGGGTGAGGTCTCGAACACGAGGCCGCTGCGCTTGTCGAGATAGGTGTCGAATCCGAAGGCGATGTTGTCGTTCTGGATGATGTTGTTGTGGTCGCGCCGGAGCTCGTTGGCGACCAGGCGCTCCGGATGGCTCTCGTGGCAGCGCGCGGCGATGTAAAGCGTGGCCTTGTCGAAAAAGATCCAGACGTCCGTCTGTTCCTCGGCGAGCTGGCCGTTGAGGGGCTCTGCCTGGAGGAAGCCGGACATCGGGTGCACGGCTGTGTAGAACGGTTCATCCAGCGTGCCATTGATGGCGATCGGACCGGGCAGGGCCACGGCGCGTACGGTGGCGTGCCCGTTCGCATCCCGCGCGACGGTGTCAGGCAAGGTCGGCATCGGCAGCGCCCCGACAACAGTGGCCTGGCGTGCCGCACTGTCCGACTGCGCAGCGAGAGGCGACACGGACGACAGCAGGAGAAGGCTGAGTACAGCGGTCCCCGCTGCACGTTGGACGATCACGTCGTTCGGACCCTTGATGAATCGGCGGGCAGCGCCTTGAGTTCACGGAGGCCCGGTCAAATGCCCGGGCGACAGTTATCATCGTCCGCGGGGTGCCCGTGACGATTCCCCCAATGGGGGTAGGAGGCGTCCCTCACGCGCGGTCCATCGCCCCAAAGGGGGATGCGTGGGAGGGGCCACCAGCGGCAAAATTCGGCCGGTTGTCCACACGTCCACGCTCCTCGATTCTTCCTGCCATCATTCTGGCCGTCGCCGTTCAGTCTGGAGCGCTTGCACAGGGCCTCCCGAAGCCCGTGGTGCCGCCCGCAACTCCCACAGGTCTCACGCCGGTGGCTCCAGAGGTCATCGTGCGCGACGCGCAGGGACGTGCCACCGTCCGTGCGATCCGGCTCACCGCGCCTCTGAAGTTTGACGGCGCGCTGGATGATGCCGTCTATACGAGCGAGCAGGCCTTCGGCGATTTCACCCAGTCGGTGCCTGACACGGGGCAGCCCTCGACCCAACGGACCGAGGCGTGGATTCTGTTCGATCGCACCACCCTTTACATCTCGGGACGGTGCTACGACAGCACCCCCGCGGCCAACTGGGTTGCGAACGAAATGCGGCGCGATACGGCGCAGCTTCGCCAGAACGAAACCTTCGGCGTGATGCTGGACACCTTCCACGACCGCCGGAACGGTCTCATCTTCTACGCCAATCCCCTTGGCGCGCGCGCCGACTTCAGCGTCACCGACGAGAGCATCAGCAACCCCGACTGGAACCCGGTGTGGGACGTGCGCACGGCTCGATTCGATGGCGGCTGGACCATCGAGATGGCGATTCCGTTCAAGTCGATCCGCTATCAGCCAGGTGCTGAGCAGGTGTGGGGCATTCAGGTGCGCCGCGTCATCCGCCACAGAAACGAGTGGACGCACCTCAACCCCGTGCCGGCGGCCAATGCCGGGTCCAACGGCATTTCCCAGATCTCGCTCGCGGCCACCCTCGTGGGACTCGACGTGCCGTCGGCAAGCCGCAACATCGAGGTGAAGCCCTATGCCATCTCGCGCGTGACAACGGACAACCTCCGGACGCCACGCGTGGCCAACGATGTGGAGCCGGATGCCGGCCTGGACGTCCGCTACGGGCTCTCGGCGAACCTCACGGCCGATTTCACCTACAACACCGACTTCGCGCAGGTGGAGGTGGATGAACAGCAGGTGAATCTCACGCGCTTCAACCTCCTGTTCCCGGAGAAGCGCGAGTTCTTCCTGGAGGGCCGCGGCATCTTCGAGTTCGCCCGCAGCGGCGGCGATGTGCCGGTGCTGTTCTACAGCCGTCGCATCGGGCTCAACAACGGAGGGGTCACCCCCATCAGACTTGGCGGGCGACTGACGGGCAAGGTGGGCCCGCTGGGCATTGGTCTGATGAACCTCGAAACGGGTGAGACTGACGGGTCGCCCCCGACGAACTTCACCGTCCTTCGCGTCAAGCGCGACATCCTCAGGCGCAGCAGTGTCGGTGCCATCCTGACAAATCGCTCTGTGGGAAGCGCCGGTGGCCGTCAGAACCAGGCCTACGGGGCAGATGCCGCGTTCTCCTTTTTTCGCAATCTCGATGTCGGCGCCTACGTGGCCGGGACACGAGCCCCGGAACGCCAGGGTGATGCCACGAGCTACCAGGGGCGGGTCGACTACTCGGGCGACCGGTACGGCCTGTCGATGGACCGCCTGCACGTCGGGGTCGACTTCAACCCGGACGTCGGGTTTGTGCGGCGCGTGGCGTTCGACCGCGATTCGGGTTCGTTTCGTTTCAGCCCACGGCCGACGCGTCGGTTCAGAGCCGTCCGCAAATTCACCTACCAGGCGGATGCGAGCCGCCATGTGAATCCGGACGGCGTCCGCGAGAGCAGCCTGGTCACCGGCGCCATGTCGGCGGAATTCCAGAAGGGCGACACCTTCGACCTGCGGGTGAATCGCAACTTCGAGCGGCTGGTGCGGCCCTTCTCAGTTGCGCGTGGGGTACTGATCGCGCCGGGCAACTATGGATTCACCGACGCCCGCATCGCGTATACGTTCGGACTGCAACGCCCGGTGTCGGGAACCGTCTCTCTCAGGCAAGGCGCGTTCTACGATGGGAACCTGACCACGCTGACGGTCTCGGCCGTGCGGTTGGGGCTTGGGCGGCGCCTCTCCTTCGAGCCGTCCCTGTCGCTCAATCATGGTGAGCTGCCCGCTGGTGCGTTCACGACCACAGTCGGCCGCGTGCGGGGGGACATCGCCTTCACCACGCGCATGTTCGCAACAGGACTCGTGCAGTACGGTTCCGCCGACCGGGGCCTGAGCTCCAACCTCCGGTTCCGCTGGGAGTACCGTCCCGGGAGCGAATTCTTTGCCGTCTATACGGATGAACGTGACCTGGCGCCACGGGCGCTCCAGCCGTTGAAGAACCGGGCGTTCGTGCTCAAGATCAACCGCCTGCTGCGGTTCTGACCCGCGTGGGACGGCCTGGGCCTGGAGGGCGGGTGGCCTGGGG
>JAKFYA010000420.1 GCA_021731095.1 Acidobacteriota bacterium
GAGAACAGGACATGGTCGGAGGGCCACTGTCTGAGCAGGTAGCCAGGCAGGGCCTGCAGCGACACGCCCTGGGCCTGGCCAAGGGTCTGCGCAAGCCAGGACACCGCCACGCAGCCACCGAAGCAGACGGCCGCCCACATCACGCCACCCGGCAGGCGCGCAGAGGTGAGCGGGCGCCAGACGGCACCAAGCCATCCTGCCAGGAAGGCCCAGGCCAGCCACTCCGTGGCGTGTGCCGGAATCGGGGCCCACAGTAGGCCCGCTGGCGCCAGGGTCGCCGCGACCACGAGACCGACGGCGGGTCTCCACGCCGACAGCAGCACCAGCAGGGCACCCGTGCCACGGAGCCAGGGCGAGAGCTCGGGCGCCAGAAGCCCCGGTACCACTCGCGAGAGCAGGAGGCCGGCCAGCAGCAGGCGCAGCGCGCCTGTCGCGACGCGGGCCGCGGTGACGGCAGGCGAAGCGGAAGGCGACGCCGCGGTGGTCACGGACGGCGACCGATGGCCGCGTAGTCGAGATAGGTAAAGAGCAGCCTGTTGATCTTGGTCGCGTTGGCGTTGATGGTCTCGGCCCAGTCAGCCAGCGTCGTGTCGGCGGGGCGGGTCAGCGGCTGCAGCTTGTCTGCCTCCGGATACGGCGCCATGTAGCGCACATCGACCTGCTCGAAGCCGCTGGCCACCAGCAGATACTTCAGTGTCTCCGGATGGAGGGGTCGCACATGCGTGATGTCGCGGATGTAGCTCTCGAAGAACGCCACCCAGCAGGCCGGGTTGATGGTCTCGAGCACGATGGCCGAGCCTGGGCGCAGCTTGTCGTAGGCGAGGTCCAGGAGGGAGGAGAGGTAGCGCGGCTCGAGATGCTCGACCACCTGCGCGGCAATCAGTCCGCCCAGTGACCCGTCGGGCAACGACCGCAGATAGGTCAGCGCGTCGCCTTCGACGGCGTCCAGGCCCCGGTCACGACAGGCGTCGACCATCGCGCGATTCACGTCGATGCCGCGGGCGGTGATGCCCTGCGCCTTGAGCAGGGCCAGAAACTCGCCCCGGCCACAGCCCATGTCCAGCACGTCGGTCGCGCCGGCAAAAATCGGCAGGTACTCGGTGAGTCGCTCTCGAATCTCGTCCTGCGACCCGCGGAACTGATCCTCGAAGCCCACGTACTTGTAACTGGCGCTCGTGGTCTCGGTCTGTGCGCCGATCAGCGGCGCCGCTGCGGCCATGGTCACGTCGCTCGCGCCCGCGGCGATGGGTGCGGTGTCCGGTTCGGACGTGGCGTGAGCCGCCGAGACCGGTCGCGTGACGCCGGCTGCGCTCAGTCGCTCGACCTCGCGCTTCAGTCCCTGTGTCGCGCGTTGCAGCACATTGACCGACGTCCGGATTTCCTCGTGCGCGGCGGCCAGCGCCTCGACGGCTGTCGTGGCCCGGCGCTCACGCGCCAGCAGTGCCTCGCGGTGCCGGCGCAAGTCGTCGGCCGACATCTCGTATTCGGCAAACGACCGCTCCATCCAGTCGATCATCGCCACGACGGCGAGGTGGGCATCCAGGCCCAGCGCGGCATTCCGGTTGAGGTGGTCGACGACTGATGCGTTGAAGTGCTCCTGGCGACGGAAGAGGCGATAGAGAAACTGCCGGAACGGGTGAATGAGACGCCCTTTCCACCCCGGCTTCGCGCGGCCTGGGGGCTCCAGCGTGTACAGGGTGTTCAGGTTCTCGATCTGGGAGGTATCCGGCGCCGGAATCGGGGAGGGTCGCGTCATCGACCGACCATGCCCTCCACCGGGCTGCTGGCCGTGGCGTACATCTTTCGCGGAATGCGTCCCGCCAGATACGCCAGACGGCCGCCAAGCACGGCGTGCTTCATGGCCTCGGCCATGGCCACCGGTTCGGTCGCACCAGCGATGGCCGTGTTCATCAGGACCGCGTCGGCGCCAAGTTCCATGGCAAAGGCGGCGTCCGAGGCCGTGCCCACGCCGGCATCCACGATGACCGGCACCTTCGAGAACTCCCGGATGATCCGGATGTTGTTCGGATTCTGGATGCCGAGACCAGACCCGATCGGCGCGCCGAGCGGCATGACCGCCGCGGCGCCCGCCTCTTCCAGCTTGCGGCAGGCAATCGGGTCGTCGTTGGTGTAGGGCAGCACGATGAAGCCGTCGGCGACCAGCGTGCGCGTGGCGGCGATGAGCGCCTCATTGTCCGGGAAGAGCGTCCGCTCGTCGCCGATCACTTCAAGCTTCACCCAGTTCGAGAGACCGGCTTCACGGCCCAGGCGCGCGGTGCGCACGGCCTCGTCGGCGGTGTAGCACCCCGCCGTGTTCGGCAGCAGGAAGATGTCCTGGGCGATGTAGTCGAGGAGCGACTCCTGCGTCCGGTCGGAGATGTTCACCCGACGCACAGCCACGGTGACCATGTCTGCGCCCGACGCCGCGTGAGCGGCAGCCATGACCTGGAACGAGGGGTACTTGCCGGTGCCGACGATCAGGCGCGACCGGAAGGTCCGGCCGGCAATCGTCAAGGGCGTGTCAGTCACGTGTCACCACTGTGGAGGGGCGGACTAGCCGCCGCCGACGAAGTTGACGATCTCGACGCGGTCGCCACCATGGACGGTGGTGTCCGGAAAGGTCTGGCGCCGGATGATCGTGAAATTGTGCTCGATGGCCACGCGACGGGGGTCGATGTCGAGCCTCGCCAGCAGATCAATGACGGACAGGGGCCCGTCGATCCGGAAGGGCTCGCCGTTGAGGGTAATGAGCGTGTCTGCCCCGTTGATCTGCGGCATTCCCCGTCAAAGGTAATAGGGCGGGCGAGGAAAGGTCAATCGCCTTCGGCGCAGGGGGAAGGCTGGTAAACTCCCATTTACTGCTATGCCCTCATCTGCGACTGGTTCACTCACGCTCGGTATTGACGGTTTCACCTACGCCGATCTCTACAAGCCGGCCCGGCTTCAGGCGCTGCACACGGTGTTTGCGCAGTCCGTTCAGGCGGCCGACCCGGACTTCTGGACGGCCTGGTCGGAGTATGCGGCCAACCCGGAGCGGCCCCGTCCGGCCATCGAGTTGTCCGACCTGGTGGTGCGCATGGCGCCACACGTCAGCCGCTTCCTGGCCCGACTGTTCCGGATCGAAGCGGCCACCGCCGAGCTGGCCAGTGGCACCCACGCGCTCGACGACCTGTTCCGCTTCAAGATCGACTTCGTCCGCAAACGAGCCGTGCCGCTGCGGAAGGGCGGAGCCCACGTATCGGCCGACCCGGCCGATGATGCCGTAGTGGCACGGTTGGTCGCCAGCTTCCCGGACCTGGACGCCGAACGCGCCGTGGCCGCGGCCGGCTGCGCCCTGATGGCTCGCGAGACCCTGCTGCGCGAGCAGGGGACCGCGGAGGAGAAAGCCGCGCTGGCGCTGGAGATCGACGCGCTGAAGCGGTGGTGCGCGGCGCGCCTCCACAGCCCGGCCCAAGCGTCGTGGGTGATCTTCCGGTTTCCGGAGTCCATTGACCACTTCAACCTGGTGCAGGTGCAGCGGACCAGGCCAGCGCTGCCGGAGGCCATGCTCGGTCCTGACGCCACGCTCCGTCGGCGTGACGGCTTCGGTCTGACCGACGGTCGCTGGACACCGCGTGAAACCCTGAGCGAGGCGCATTACTGCGTGCTCTGCCACGAGCGGGACAAGGACTCGTGCACCAAGGGGATCCACGACAAGGACGGCCACCTCTCGAAGAACCCGCTCGGGATTCCCCTGGCCGGCTGCCCGCTGGACGAGAAGATTTCCGAGATGCACCTGCTGCGCCGCGCGGGAGACCCTCTCGGCGCGCTGGCGATTGTGGCCATCGACAACCCGATGTGCCCCGGCACGGGTCACCGGATCTGCAATGACTGCATGAAGGCCTGCATCTACCAGAAGCAGGAGCCGGTCAACATTCCCCAGATTGAAACCGGCGCGCTGACGGACGTGCTGCAGCTCCCGTGGGGCGTGGAAATCTATGGCCTGCTCACGCGCTGGAACCCCCTGAACGTGCGCCGCCCCTATGCGCTGCCGTACAACGGGCGCAATGTGCTGGTGGTGGGGCTGGGACCCGCCGGGTACACGCTGGCGCACTATCTGCTGAACGAGGGGTTCGGCGTCGTGGCTGTGGATGGCCTGAAGATCGAGCCGCTGCCTGAGGACCTGGTTGGAGGCGCAGGCGTGGCGCCGACGCCAGTGGCCCGCTGGGAGGATCTGTATCGACCGCTCGACGCACGCGTGCTCGAGGGCTTTGGCGGCGTGTCCGAGTACGGCATCACGGTCCGGTGGGACAAGAACTTCCTGACCCTGCTGCACCTGACCCTGGCCCGGCGCGACCGTCTGCGCATTCAGGGTGGCATCCGCTTTGGTGGCACCATGCCCATTGAAGATGCCTGGGACTACGGGTTCGACCATGTGGCCATTGCGGCCGGGGCCGGACGTCCGACCGTCATCGACATGAAGCACAACCTCATCCGGGGTGTGCGCAAGGCCAGCGACTTCCTGATGGCGTTGCAGTTGACCGGTGCCTTCAAGCGTGGTGCCCTCCCGAACCTGCAGGTACGCCTGCCGGCCGTGGTGGTGGGGGGCGGGCTGACAGGCGTGGATACGGCTACGGAGCTGTTCGCGTACTACCCGATCCAGGTAGAGAAGACGCTGGACCGGTATGAAGCGCTGTCGGCCGGGATGGGCGAGGCCCGACTGCGCGCCTCGTATGACGCCGAAGAGCTGGCGACGCTGGATGAGTTCGTCACGCACGGACGCGCGGTGCGGGCCGAGCGCGCGCGTGCGGCCGCCGCTGGCGAGGCGCCAGACTTCGTCCCGCTGGTGCGCGGCTGGGGCGGGGTGACGCTGGCGTACCGCAAGCGGATGATCGACGCGCCGGCCTATCGGCTGAACCACGAAGAGATCATCAAGGCGCTCGAAGAGGGCATCACCTTCGCCGAGAGCCTCAACCCGACAGAAGCCGTGCCGGACGAGCACGGCCATGTGCAGGCGCTCATCTGCAGCCGCGAGGACGGGACCACAGTGACCCTGGCCGCGCGCGCCGTGCTGGTGGCCGCTGGCACGTCGCCCAACATCACCTATGAGAAGGAGCGGCCCGGCAACTTCCAGCTCGACAGCCGACGCCGTTTCTTCCAGGGACATCGCGCCGAGCGAACGGCAGCTGGCTGGACCCTGGTGCCGGAGGAGGGGGGCTTCTTCACCTCCTATCAGCGTGACGGGAAGTTCGTCTCCTACTACGGAGACAACCACCCGGCCTACGCCGGCAATGTGGTCAAGGCGATGGCCTCGGCCAAGGACGGCTATCGCCACGTCGTGGCGCTCTTTGCCGAGGAGCTGACCGCGCTCGACCCGGCGGCGCAGCCGGCGCGCGACGCGGCGTGGACGGCGCTGTCGGCGCGACTGGATGCCGAGTTCGAGGCGCGGGTGCACGAGGTGCGGCGCCTCACCGACACCATCGTGGAAGTCGTCGTGCATGCGCCAGCCGCAGCGCGGCACTTCGAGCCGGGCCAGTTCTATCGC
>JAKFYA010000294.1 GCA_021731095.1 Acidobacteriota bacterium
CCGCAGTCTGTGATTGTTCGCGTCCCCTCCCCGGGATAAACTGCCCGCTTGTCCCCGGCGGATCTGTCCGCCCTTCAGGAGCTCTTCCCATGCGGATGCCCTCACCTCGCGCGGTTCTGACCGGCGCGTTCACGGCGGCGATTGGCCTCGCCGGCGTCGTACCCCCCGCGCTGGCGCAGGTCCCCGGCCCGGACGGCGTGATCTACGCCTGCGTGCGGGTAGGTCGTGGCGACGATGACGGCCGCAACTTTCGCCTCGTCTCGGTACAGGAAGGCTGCCGCCGGAACGAAGTGCGCGTGAAGTGGAACGTGGCCGGTCCCGTTGGGCCCGCCGGCCCTGCTGGACCGGTAGGACCGGCAGGACCGGCGGGGCCGCTTGGCCCCAAGGGCGATACGGGCCTCGCGGGTCCTGCAGGCGCCCAGGGCGCGGCCGGATTACAGGGGCCTGCGGGTCCTGTTGGCGCAGTGGGTCCGCAGGGACCTGACGGTGCTGCCGGTCCCGCGGGACCAGCCGGACCACAGGGGATGCAGGGTGACGCTGGGCCGGCAGGCGCGGTGGGCCCACAGGGAGCGCCAGGGGCAGTCGGCCCCCAGGGGCCGCAGGGCATGCAGGGCGACGCCGGGCCAGCAGGCGCGGCAGGCCCACAGGGAACACCAGGAGCGGTCGGGCCGCAGGGACTTCAGGGAATCCAGGGTGACGCTGGACCAGCAGGTGCGGCGGGCCCGCAGGGCGTGCCTGGAGAGGTCGGCCCCCAGGGCCCGCAGGGACCCCAGGGTTCACAGGGTCCGGCTGGCCTGTCGGCTCCGACGGGTGCAATTGCCGGGCAGCTGGCCTCGTGCGTCGCCGGCACGAACTTCACCGGCTACCTGGTCCACATTCCGGGACGCGCGTTCAGCGTGTTCACCGGCGCCGGCGGCGCCTTCCAGATTGACAACGTCCCGGCGGGTGCCTACGACCTGATCGTGGAGTTCAGCACCGGCTCCGTGTCGGTTCCGGCTGTGACCGTGGCCGATTCGCTGGTCACGCTGCCGCAGCCAGTGCAGGTCGGCACGTGCGGCCCACCGGCCTGCACGCCCACGACCTGTGCGGCCCAGGGCAAGAACTGCGGGCAGATTTCCAACGGTTGCGGCGGGATCATCTCCTGTGGCTCCTGCGCCACCGGCACGTGCGGTGGCGGAGGCGTGGCCAATGTGTGCGGCAGCAACTGCCAGCCGACGACCTGCGGGGCACAGGGTGCGACGTGCGGCACCATCAGCAACGGCTGCGGCGGCAGTCTGAACTGCGGCGGTTGCCAGGCCGGCACCGCGTGTGGCGGCGGCGGGGTGGCAAACGTGTGCGGCGCGCCGGCCTGCACACCGACCACCTGCGCAGCGCAGGGCGTGACGTGCGGCGTGATCAGCAATGGCTGCGGTGGCACCATCAACTGCGGCACCTGTTCGAACTGAGCCTGGAAGGACGATCGCGTGACTTGCGTGAAGGCTGGCGCGCGGCGCCTGGGAGTGCTGCTGTTGACGCTGGCGGCGGCCGTTCCGGCCGGCGCCCAGTCGCTCCCGCAGCAGAACCTTGAGATCCTCAACGAGCTGAAGGCGATCCGCCAGCTTCTCGAGAAGCTCGCAGGGCCGCTTGGCGCCGCCGCGGGCGCGCCAACGCCAGCTCCGTCGGCCGCCGTGGTGAACGAGGCCGTGCGGCTGGCGGAGGTCACCGGTCCCATGCTCGGCCGGCCGGACGCCCCGCTCACCATGGTGGAGTTCACCGACCTGCAGTGCCCCTTCTGCCGCCAGTTCCACGTGACGGTATTCGAGCAGCTCAAGAAGGAGTACATCGACACCGGCAAGCTGCGCTACTTCAGCCGGGACCTGCCACTCGAGGACCTGCACCCGCTGGCCATGACGTCGGCGCGCGCATCGCGGTGCGCCGGCGAGCAGGGGAAGTTCTGGGAGATGCGCCACTCGATTCTCGTCAACAACGCGCAGTTGACGGCCACCTCTTTCGACACCTTTGCCAGGGACCTGAAGCTCGACGCCTCGCGGTTCAAGGCCTGCGTGGCAGCGGCGAAGGACGATGCGGCGATTCAGAAGGACATGGCCGATGCCGGCGGCGCCGGCATCTCGGGCACACCCAGCTTCGTGATCGGCCGCACGGCCGCGAAGGGACTCGACGGGACCCGGCTCGTCGGCGCCCAGCCCTTTGCGACGTTCGACGCCCGGATCAAGGCGCTGCTCGGCACACCGTAGTCCGGCCCGCGCGCGTTGACCCCGCCCGCATCAACCCGCTCGCGTGACGCGATGACCCGTCTCCCGTGGGCGCTCAGTGCCCTTGCCTACCTGCTGGTCACGCGGGTCATGACCTCGCCGCTCATCGACTTCGTGCGGCTCAGGAACACCAGCTACGAGAGTGACTCGCGGCTCCTCATCTGGACGCTGGCCTGGGACAGTCACGCGCTGCTGAACGGCACGGCGCTGTTCGACGCCAACATGTTCTATCCGGCGACGGGCGCACTGGCCTGGGCCGAGCATCACATCGGTCTCGGGCTCTTTGCCCTGCCGGTCTACGCGCTGACGCACAATCCGGTCTACGCCTACTGGGTCGTCTGGCTGCTCGCCTTCCCGCTGAACGCGCTGGCGATGCAGGCCCTGGCCTATCGGGTCACGCGCGACCACGTGGCGTCGTTCGGCGCCGGGCTCATCTACGCCTTCTGCTTCTTCCGGATGCATCACGCCCATGCCCATGTGCAGATGCTCTGGACCTGGGCGCTCCCGCTCGCTCTTCTGGCACTGGACCGCTGGGTGACCAGACCGACCATCGCCGCGACCGCTGCGGTCACCGGGTTCGTGCTGCTGCAGACCCTGTCTGGCTGGTATCTCGCGGTCATGACCGCGTTGCTGCTCGTGCCGGGCGCGCTGTTTCTGCTGCCGGGACGCCGGCTCACGTGGCGCCACGTGGCCACAGGTGGCCCGGCGCTGCTGCTCGCCGTCGGCATCGTGGCGTGGTTTGCTGCGCCCTATACCCGGCTACCAGGAAACGCGGCGGCGGAAGTGAGTGGCAATTCGGCTGATCTCGCCTCCTACCTCGTGCCACCGGAGAACACCTGGCTCGGGGACTGGACGCGTGTGCACACGTCGTTCACACCCCGCTGGATCTGGGGCGAGCAGACGCTCTACGCAGGTGGTATCACCCTGGTATTGGGACTGGCCGGCCTGCTGGTGTGGTTGCGCCGGACGGACCGCGTGACGGCTGCGGTTCTGGCCTCTGGCGTGATCGCGCTGGCGCTGTCACTCGGGCCTGGCGCCGGCCACTCGCCCTTCGACCTCTTCTCGTCCCTCCCGGCCATGGACCTGCTGCGGGCCCCGGCGCGCCTGGCCCTGCTCGTCATGCTCGCGCTGGCGCTGCTCGCCGCCATCGGTGCCGCACGGCTCCGCGCCTGGGCTCCGCGCACGGCCACCGTGGCCCTGGCGGTGCTGGCTCTGGCTGGGCTCGCTGAAAGCTTCGTCACCAACTTCCCAGGCGGCAAGCCGCCGGTGATGAAGATTCCGGAGATCTACCTGGAGCTGAATCGACTTCCGCCCGGTCCAGTGCTGTCGCTCCCCACCTACCGGTTCGCGCTCGACAACTTTCACGAGGCGGACTACCTGCTCTTTTCCACCGCTCACTGGAACCCGATCGTCAATGGCTTCGGGCGCCACGAGCCACCTGGGCACATGGAGCGCATGGCGGTGCTGTCCACGTTCCCGTCGTCGGCTGCGGTGTCGCTGCTGCAGCGCATCGGCGTGCGCTATGTCGTGCTCCACACAGGGCGGGCGACGGAGCTTAGGGAGGCGGCAAAAAGGGCCGGGGAGCACCCGGCCCTGAAGGAGACCGCACGGATTGGCGAAGACGTCCTGATCAGCGTGACGCCAGCGGCATCCGTTCCGCCTAGCTGACGCGCAGCAGCTGATAGACCTGCCGCACCAGCGTGGCCGTCTTCGTGAATGCCTCGTACGCCTGGTCGAGCGTGCTGCCAGTCCGCCCCTGCCGCCCGGCCTCGACATACACCGCGTAGTAGCTGAACGCCGCCGCACACTGCGTGTTCAGCTGCGGATCGATCCGGTTGGGATTCCGGGAGTACCAATCCATGTAGTTGCTGTTCGTGTAGCCGGGACACTCCGGGCCGCCGACGAGCGTGTTGGCTCTGGCGAGGAAGGAACCGGATGAACTGGATGAGGAGCTTGAGGAGGAACTGGACGAAGACGAAGATGGAGACAGCGAGCTCTCGGAGTCCTGGGTGAAGTACTCGCACCCGGCAGAGGGAAGGGCAAGCGCGCAGAGGAACAGGGCCGTCCGAACGGAAGAGGTGGGGGTCATGGGGCTCCGGAAGTGGGGTCAGGTGGGCGCCCACGCCGTGGGGCGCCTTCCCTGTTCATAACGACCGGAGTCCGGAAACCGAACGCGGGAGTCTGTGCGCTAATCCCGCGGGATGTCGGCGATTTCCTGATAGAGGAACGCCGCGGCGATCACGCCGCTGTGGAAATTGCCCAGGTCCAGCTTTTCGTTCGGCGCATGGGCGTTCTCGTCCGGGAGGCCGACGCCAAACAGGACGCTCGGCAGCCCGAGTTCTTCCTGGAAGGTCGACACCACGGGAATCGAACCACCCTCGCGCGTGAAGACCGGTTTCTGGCTGAACCCCTTTTCGATGGCACGTCCGGCGGCCCGCACGTACTTGTTGTCGAACTCGGTCATCCACGGCTTGCCGCCGTGCATGTGCGTCACCGTGACCTCGACCGTCTTCGGGCACATCTTCCGGACGTGCTCCTCGAAGAGCTTCGCAATCGTATCGGGATGCTGGTCTGGCACCAGGCGCATGCTCACCTTCGCCATGGCCGTGGCCGGCAGCACGGTCTTGGCGCCCTCGCCGGTGAATCCACTCAGAAGGCCATTCACCTCGAACGTGGGACGGGCCCACACGCGTTCGAGCGTCGAGTAATCGGACTCGCCGTGCAGTTTCGGCGCGCCCAGTTCCTTGCGGTACTTGGTTTCGTTGAAGGGCAGGCGCTTCCACTCGGCCCGCTCCGCGTCACTGAGCGGACGCACGTCGTCGTAGAAGCCAGGAATCTTGATGTGACCGCCGCGGTCCTTCATCGACGAAAGCAGTTGCGCCAGCACGAAGGCCGGGTTGGCCACCGCGCCACCGAAGCTGCCCGAGTGCAGGTCGCTGTTGGTGCCGCGCAGGGTGATCTGGCAATAGACCAGGCCGCGCAGCCCGTAGCAGATGGACGGAATGCCACGGTCGAACATCGGCGAGTCGGAGATGACCACCACGTCGGCGCCGAGCTCGTCCTTGTGCGCCTTGATGTAGTTATCGAGGTTCGCGCTGCAAACCTCTTCCTCACCCTCGATGAAGAACTTGATGTTCACCGGCAGGCGGCCGGTCTTCGTGAGGTGAGCCTCGACCGCCTTCATGTGCATGAACACCTGTCCCTTGTCGTCGGCGGCACCGCGGGCGTAGATTTCGCCGTCGCGCACCGTCGCCTCGAAGGGGGGTGTG
>JAKFYA010000018.1 GCA_021731095.1 Acidobacteriota bacterium
AGCCTACGCTGCGGCGCTGGCGGCGACGACGCGCGCGGCGAGGCGCGACTTGTAGCGGCCGGCGGTGTTGCGGTGGATGATGCCCTTGGTAGCCATCTTGTCCACGAGCGACACGGTCGCACGAACCGCCGTCTGGACGCCGTCGAGATCCTTGGCGGCGAGTGACGCGCGAATGGCCTTGAGGGCGGTCCGCAGACGCGAACGCTGCGCGCGGTTCGCTTCACGGCGCTTGATGTTCTGACGATTTGCCTTCAGGGCTGACTTGGTACGCTTGGCCACGGTCTGCTGATCCTCTCTGGATGTCGTGTTCCTAGCTAGGAACCCCTCATTCTAGCACGGGTTTAATGTCCGACAACCTCGTAGCTGGCGCTCGCGGGTCGCTGGGTGGAGTAGCGCACAACCTGCCGACCGTCGATCTCTTCCGCAATCCGGTAAATCACGGTGGACCCGGCGGTCTGACCAGCCTGGCTCGGCCCGCCAGCCGCCTGGGGCCCGACCGCCTGGCCGCTGGCCCTGGCGACCTTCCGGACGTACTCCCGGGTCTCACGGATGGCGGGCACCTGGCCTTTGGCCCGCCCCACCGCGTCAGGCCCGGCGTTGTACGCGGCCAGGGCCAGCTCCGCGTTCTGGTGAAAGCGGTCCAGCAGCCTGCGGAGATAGGCCGCTCCGCCGCGGATGTTCTGGTCAGCGTCCCAGGGGTTCACGACCCCCAGCACCTTCGCCGTTTCCGGCATCAGCTGCATCAGGCCCATCGCCCCTTTGGGTGAGCGGGCGAGGGGATTGAAGGCAGACTCGACCTGAATGACGGCCCGCAAGAGGTCCGGGGCGAGGCCATGGGCTGACGCGTGCGTCTGGATGAGCGGCTCGTAGACCGCGCGACCGGCCCGTCCGGTGGCTGGACGGGTGGTGCGGAGGGCCCGGCTCTCCGGGACGGCATAGGTGACGGCGGACGGGTTCGCCGTGTGATCGGAGAGCACCAGGGTGCCGTTGGCATCCCGCCAGGCATAGATCTGCGCGGCCGCGTCCCTGGACAGGGCCACGAGGCAGCACACCAGCAGCAGGCAGCGGAACCGCATGGCCAGATTATCGGCCAGCCAGGGTTGCCACAACACGCGGCGCCTCGGCCAGCAGGTCGGCAATCTTCGACGGGTCCTTGCCGCCGGCTTCGGCGAAGTCCGGACGACCGCCGCCCCCGCCTCCGACAATCGGTGCCAGCTGCTTGACAACCTGACCGGCAGGCACCGTCTTCACGAGGTCCGGGGTCACGCCGACCACCACCGTCACCTTGCCCTCAGCGTGAGACACCAGGACCACTACGCCACTCTGCAGGGCGGTCCGGTGCTGGTCCACGAGGGCCCGCAGGCCGTCCTTGTCGAGGCCGCTGACCTCTCGGGAGAGCACCTTGATGCCGCCGGCATCCACGGCATCGCCACCCGCGGCGCCTGAGCCGGCGCTCATGGCCACCTTCATCCGGGCCTGCTGCAGCTCGCGGGTCAGGCGCTTGTGCTCCTCGAGCAGGACGCCAATCCGGGCGGGCAGTTCCTCCGGCCTCGCATTCAGTGCCACGCCCAGGTGACCGAGCGTGTCGCGCTGGTGCTGGAAGGACGACACAGACACCAGGCCCGTGGTGGCCTCGATGCGGCGCACCCCGGCCGCCACGCCACTCTCGGCGGTGATGGCGAAGAGCCCGATGTCACCCGTGGCGCGCACGTGGGTGCCACCACAGAGTTCCACGCTGAAGCCGGGCACCGAGACGACGCGCACGGTATCGCCGTACTTCTCGCCGAAGAGGGCCATGGCCCCGCCCGCAATGGCCTCCTGGGTGGACTTGAGGTCGGTCTGCACGCCTGTGTTCAGCAGGATCTGTGCGTTGACGATGCGCTCGATCTCCTGAAGCTGCTCGGGTGTCAGGGCCGCGAAATGCGCGAAGTCGAACCGCAGGCGGTCTGCGGACACCAAGGACCCGGCCTGCTTCACGTGCGGGCCGAGCACCTGGCGGAGCGCCGCATGGAGCAGGTGGGTAGCCGTGTGATGGCGTCTGGTCGCATCCCGTCGGGCGACGTCGATGGACGCCGTGACCAGGCTGCCTGCGGCCAGTGTCCCGGTGCCCACCCGCACGACGTGCACCCGGGTCCCGCCGGGCAGCGTCTCCACGTCCTCGACTGCGGCGCTCACCCCGCTGATGCCGACCAGACTTCCTGCATCCGAGAGCTGGCCGCCGCTGTGGACATAGAACGGCGTCTGCTCCAGCACCACCCAGCCCAGGTCGCCCGATGTCAGGGCTGTTGTCTCGACGGGGGACTGCGCGCCATCGGCCTCGACAAGTCGAGCGACGGCCAGCACGCGTGTGTCGGTCGATACGGCGTCGTAGCCGGTGAATCCGGTCAGAAGCCCATCAAAGGGCGCGTAGACCGTACCGCCACCAGCCGCGGGTTTGAATTTCGACTTGGCCCGGGCCTGCTGGCGCTGACCCTCCATGGCCGTTTCGAACCCCTGGCGGTCGAGCGTCAGCTTCCTGTCGTCGACCATGTCTTCGATGAAGTTGAGGGGCAGGCCGAAGGTGTCGTAGAGGCGGAAGGCTACATCGCCCGGCACCACGCCGCCCGACGCGGCTGCGCGGTCCAGGACCTCATCGAGGCGGGGCAGACCGTCGACCAGGACGGCGTCGAACCGCTCTTCTTCACTCCGGATCACCTGCACGATGGCATCGCGACCGCTCACCAGCTCCGGATAGGCCTCGCCGAACTCGCGGACGAGCGTGTCGACCAGCTCGTGCAGGAATGGTTGCGCGATGCCGAGTCGCTTCCCGTGGCGCATGGCCCGTCGCATGATCTTGCGCAGGACGTAGCCACGGAACTCGTTGGAGGGCACGACGCCGTCCGCGATCAGGAAGGTCATGGCCCGCATGTGGTCAGCCACCACCCGCAGCGACACATCCGTGGGGGACATCGTGCCGCCATGCGTGGCACCGGCCCGTTCGCCAATCGCGGCCAGCAGCGGGGTGAAGAGGTCGGTGTCGTAGTTGGACAGCACGCCCTGCATCACCGCGGTGATCCGCTCCAGCCCCATGCCGGTGTCAATGGAAGGGGCAGGCAAGGGCAGCAACGTCCCGTCCGCCTGACGATCGAATTCCATGAACACGTTGTTCCAGATCTCGACGTAGCGGTCACAGCTGCACTCGACGCCCTGGCAGTGCCGACCGGCCGCCTCTTCTCCGCAGGGCAGCGACTCGCCGCGGTAGAAGTAGATTTCCGAGCAGCGACCGCACGGGCCCGTGTCGCCCATCTGCC
This sequence comes from Acidobacteriota bacterium, assembly GCA_021731095.1. GTDB lineage: Bacteria > Acidobacteriota > Vicinamibacteria > Vicinamibacterales > UBA2999 > JAKFYA01. Next base: position 3,291 of record JAKFYA010000018.1, read on the forward strand.
AGAAGTTGTCGGCCGCGCCGAGCCGGCCGATGCGGTCCTCCGGGAGGAAGGTACGCCACAGGGCAAACGCTTCTTCGTCGCCAGGCACCTTGTCGTCGCCGCGGAAGACGGTGGCGAAGAGCTGGTCTGCGGGCAGCTTCCATTCCTCGGTCAGCAGCGTCCAGGCGAGCGGGATGGCGTCCTGCTTGAAATAGTCGCCAAAGGAGAAGTTGCCCAGCATCTCGAAGAACGTGTGGTGACGGAAGGACGGACCGACGTTGTCCAGGTCGTTGTGCTTCCCGCTGACGCGCATGCACTTCTGGGAACTGGTGGCCCGGGTGTACTCCCGGCGCTCTCTGCCGAGAAACGTGTCCTTGAACTGGTTCATCCCCGCATTGGTGAACAGCAGCGTCGGGTCTTCGTGCGGCACCAGCGGTGAGCTGGACACGATGCGATGCCCGTGACGTTCGAAATAGGCGAGGAAGGAGCGGCGGATGTCGTTGGCGGTCATGGCGTTCGGCGTCACATTCGGGTTATGGCGTATCGGGGAGTGCACAGCGACGGCTCCGGGCGCGGATGAGCGCGCCAGCCTGAGCCGGGTCGAAGCCCTGCGAAACCAGGTAACGCAGCAGGCGGTTCTGGACCGTTGCCAAGGACAGATCGGCGCCGTGCCGAAGGCGCCGCTCCAGGGCCCGTTCCAGCAGGTCCCCTTCGTTGACGTCGGCAAACACGTCGTTCACCGCAGCCCGCGCGGTCTCCCGGTCGATTCCGAGAGCCTCGATCTGTCTCGCCACACGGGCGCGGCCCCGGCCGCGCACGCCGGTTTCCGTGCGGGCACACGCGAGCGCCACGCGGCGGTCATCCAGGGCCCGATCTTTGCGCAGGCGCGCCATCGCGGCCTCGACGTCGTCCGGGTCGAGCTCTTTCCGCAGCAGGCGGGTCCGCACCTGGCGTTCGGACAACTCACGGCGGGCCAGCATGCGCAGGCCGGCCAGATAGGCGCTGTCTTCGCCCGAAGCCATCCGAGCAGTTTACCAGACGGCGCCCCATTCAAGCCGGTGTGCCCTGGGCCGATTGCCAGTCTGAGCTCACTCCCATCGTCCTCTATGCGCATACCCGAACCCCATCCGAACGAAGCGGCTCGTCTGACGGCCTTGCAGGACTACGGCGTCCTTGATACCCCACCAGAAGAGGGCTTTGACGATCTGACCGCGCTGGCGGCCCACATCTGTCAGACACCGTTTGCCCTGGTCAGCCTGGTGGACCAGGAACGGGTCTGGTTCAAGTCGGTGCATGGCCTGGACGCGTCGGAGATGCCCAGGGACGTGTCGTTCTGTGCGCACGTCATGGATGAAGAGGCCCAGTACCTCGTGGTACCCGACGCGACCCGGGACGCCCGCTTCGCCGGCAATCCGCTGGTGACGGGGGCGCCCGGGCTCAGGTTCTATGCCGGGGCCCTGCTTCGCTCAGAGTCGAACATGCCTCTCGGCACACTGTGCGTCGCGGACCAGGTGGCGAGGGAACTGACGCCTGCCCAACAGGAGGCACTGAGGCTGGTGGCGCGTCAGGTGATGACGCAGATGGAACTCCGGCGAGCCATGCGCAGGCAGGATGAGCTGGTGCAGCAACGCGTCGAGGCCGAGGAGCGATTCAGACGTGTCCTCGAGAATGTCGAGGACGTGGTCTTTGAAGCCGACGCGGCTGGCCGATGGACGTACCTGAACCCTGCATGGACCACGCTCACCGGGTACTCGGTAGAGGAAGGCGTTGGCGCGTGTTTCTCGGATTGGGTGCATCCCGAGGACATCAACACCATAGACAAGGGTCGCGCGTCCTATGTCGAGGAGGGCAACCGCTTCTGGCGGTCGGTGCAGCGCTATCGGACCCGCCTGGGCGGCTACCGCTGGGTGGAGTCGCATGCCCGGCTGATTCTCAGTGACGATGGTCGCCTGAGGAGCACGGTCGGCACCCTCCGGGACATTACCTCAGCCCACGAGATGGCGCTGGAGCTTCGACGGGCCAGGGAAGTCGCCGAACGGTCGAAACGGATGATGTCGGACTTCGTCGCCAACATGAGCCATGAGGTCCGGACCCCACTGAATGGCGTGCTGGGACTGACGAACGTGCTGCTGTCGACGAACCTTGATGTCGAGCAGCGGTCGTATCTGGCCACGCTCCAGGAGTCTGGGGAAATCCTGCTGGCGATCGTGAACGACCTTCTTGACCTGTCCAAGATCGAAGCCGGTCGG
>JAKFYA010000069.1 GCA_021731095.1 Acidobacteriota bacterium
GCGTACTCCAGTTCGGCACCCACAATGAGCAGCCCGGCACCAAGGGAGCCGCCGCGCGTCTGACGGTTGTTCGGCGTGGTGGTCGAGCCAAGAAAGACCGTCGCATCGGCGTACGCAGTTCCGCTGCCGAGGCACCACAGGAGCAGCAGGATCGCGGGCATTCGGGTCGTGCGCATGAGACCTCCGTCCCCATGATACCCGGGTGGTTCGCGTGATAGAGTGCTGTCGATGGATGTCCGGCTCACGGACCAGCAGGCGCTCCTGCGCCAGAGCGTCCGGGAGTTTGCGGAACACGAAATCCGGCCGCATGTCCGCGACTGGGATGCTCGACAGCACTTTCCCCGCGAACTCCTCCCGTCCCTTGGTGCGCTTGGTCTGATGGGAATTCAGGTGGCCGAGTCGCGCGGCGGCGCCGGGCTGTCTGCGGTGGAGTACTGCCTCTGCATTGAGGAACTGGCCCGCGTCGATCCCTCGGTTGCGCTCATGGTCGCGGCGCACAACGGGCTCGGCACGGCACATCTGGCGATGTTCGGCACCGACGCGCAGTGCGGGCGCTGGCTCGCAGACCTGGCGCAGGGCCGGCGTCTGGCGGCCTGGGCGCTGACCGAGGCCGGGTCCGGCAGCGATGCGGGTGCCATGCGCACCACTGCGACGCGTGAGTCCGACGGGGGGTGGCGGCTCGATGGGGCCAAACAGTTCATCACCCATGGGCATTCGGCCGATGTGCTGGTCGTGGTGGCCGTGACGGATGCGACCAAAGGCACCCGGGGCATGTCCGCCTTCGTGATCGAGCAGGGCACGCCTGGTCTCCAGCCTGGTCGCAAGGAGGACAAGCTCGGCATGCGCGCCAGCGAAACGAGCGAGGTGCGGTTCGACGGGTGCCGCGTTCCCGGTTCGCACCTGCTGGGTCGCGAGGGGCTCGGGTTCGTCAATGCCTTGCAGGTGCTTGACGCCGGGCGCATCGGGATTGCCGCGCTGGCCGTCGGGCTGGCACAGGGGGCGTATGAAGCCGCGCGGGCGTATGCGCTGTCCCGGACGCAGTTCGGCCGCCCGATCGCCCGCTTCCAGGCGATTCGCGCAACGCTGGTGGATGATGCGGTCCGGATTCAGACGGCGCGCCTGCTGACCTGGCGTGCGGCGGCCCTGAAGGATGCCGGGCATCGGACCAGCCTGGAGTCGTCCATGGCCAAGTTGCACGCCAGCGAGGCTGCGGTGCAGGTGGCCGAACATGGGGTTCAGATTCACGGAGGGTACGGCTTCGTGAAGGACTACCCGGCCGAGAAGTTCTTCAGAGACGTGAAGCTGACCACCATCGGCGAAGGTACCAGCGAGATCCAGCGTCTGGTCATTGCCCGCCAGTTGCTCGCGAGTTGAGACCCCGGTGACAGCACCCACCATGCCGTTGTCCGCACGAGTCCTGGCCGGCGAACGCCGGGCGATCGCGCGCGCGATCTCCCTGGTCGAGAACCAGACGGCGGACGGACGTGAGGTTGTCCGGCAGCTGTTCCCTCGTGCCGGACGTGCCTACCTGGTGGGTGTCACGGGCCCCCCCGGAGCGGGCAAGAGCACCCTGGTCGACAAACTGGTCTCCCATGTCCGGCAGTTGGACCTGACCGTGGCGGTCATTGCCGTAGACCCGAGCAGCCCGTTTACGGGTGGCGCCATTCTGGGTGACCGGCTGCGCATGGGCGAGCATGTCGCCGACACCGGGGTCTTCATCCGCAGCATGGCGACGCGGGGTCACCTTGGCGGGCTGGCCATGTCGACCAGCGATGCCGCCATCGTGCTGGACGCCGCCGGTTTCGACATCGTGATCATCGAGACGGTCGGCGTGGGACAGGACGAAGTCGATGTCGTGCGTACCACCGACGTCTCCATCGTCACCCTCGTGCCTGGGACCGGTGATGACGTGCAGGCCATCAAGGCCGGCATCATGGAGATCGGCGACATTTTCGTGGTGAACAAGGCCGATCGCGAGGGTGCCGAGCGCATGGTGGAATCGGTGGCGGCGAACCTGTCGCTGCAGGAGTTCGGTCCGGGCGACTGGCATCCCCGCATCCTGAAGACGCAGGCGAGCCACGGCACTGGCGTGCCCGAGTTGTGGGCAGCGATTGAGGCCTTCCGGGCGCATACCGGGGCGGCACAGGCGGCGCGCAGGCGCGCGCGTCAGGCCTGGCGCCTCCGGGAACTGGTGAGCCGGTGCTTTGCGTCAGCGGTCGATGCCGTGCTCGGCAGTGGGGAAGTGGACCGACTGGTGAATGAGATTGCCGAAGGCCGACTGGATCCGATGACGGCGGCCGATGACGTGGTGGTCCGGACGTGCCAAGCGGTGGCCGCCGGAGGCACCAGCGCCATCGGGCCGCTGCCAGATGGTGGCGGGCACCGAGGGGAGCAGCACGCATGAGAGCCGTACTCGATCACATCGGGATTGCCGTGGGCGATCTGGACAAGGCGCTGGCCTTCTACCGGGATGCGCTGGGCCTGCATCTGGAGGTGCCGGAAGAGGTACCCAGCCAGAAGGTGCGCGCGCACTTCATGCCGGTGGGCGAGTCCTCACTGGAGTTGCTCGAGCCGACGTCCCCGGATTCGACGATTGCGAAGTTCGTCGAGAAGCGCGGACCTGGCGTGCATCACCTCACGCTGCGGGTGGAGGACATTCACGCAGCGCTGGCCCAGCTCAAGGCGCGCGGAATCCGGCTGATTGACGAGGTGCCGCGCCCGGGGGCGGAGAACGCGCTGGTGGCGTTCATCCACCCGGCGGCTGCGCATGGCGTGCTCGTGGAGCTGAAGCAGAAGCCCGACCCCACCGTCCTGTCCACGACCAGGGTGGCGCTTGGGGGCTTCTCCCTGACCAGCGTCAACGACGGCCCGCTGAAGCTGGACGGCGGTGCGATGTTTGGCGTGGTGCCGCGGCCCCTCTGGTCGAAGCGGACCCATGCCGACGACCGCAATCGCATCCCGATGGCCATGCGTCCCCTGGTGGTCGAAGGCGACTGGGGCCGCATGCTGATTGACTGCGGCGTCGGGGAGAAGCCCGACGCCAAGATGCGCGATATCTACGGTCTGGCGCCGCAGCTCGATGTCTCCCTGGCCTCGGTCGGACTGTCGGCCGACGCCTTCGATGTCGTGCTGGCCACCCATCTCCACTTCGACCACTTCGGTGGCGCGACCCGACGGACGGCGGACGGCGTCCTCGTGCCGCGGTTTCCGAAGGCGGAGCACCCGCTCCGCCGAGCCGAGTGGGAGGATGCGACCCACCCGCACGAGCGCAACCGCGCCAGCTACCTGCAGGACGACTTCGTGCCGCTCCTGGGCGCCGGCGTGGTGACCTTCTTCGAGGATGATCAGGAGATCCGGCCCGGCGTCCGCGTGGTGCGGACCGGGGGGCATACGGGCCAGCACCAGATTGTCTACATCGAGTCTGACGGTCGCACGGCCGTGTTCACGGCAGACCTGATTCCGACGACCGCGCACATCGATGATGCCTGGGTCATGGGCTATGACCTGTTTCCGATGGAGTCGCTGGCGTTCAAGAAGCGCTTCATCCGCGAGGCCATCGACCGCGAGTACCTTGTCTTCTTCGAGCACGACCCGTATGTGGCGGCAGGCTATATCCGCGAGGAGCATGGCCGTCGCTTTGTGGAACCCGTCAAGTAGCATCGTTCGCGGAACGCGACAGGAGCGCAATGGAGCAGGTACAAATCGGCATCGTTGGCGGAAGTGGCCTCTATGACATGGCAGAGGTGACCGACCGCTCGGAAGTGACGCTCACGACGCCGTTCGGCGATCCGTCAGGTCCGTATCTGCTGGGCACACTGCGCGGCAAGCGTGTGGCGTTTCTTGCACGTCACGGCGCGGGACATCGCCTGTCACCGTCGGAGCTGAACTTCCGCGCGAACATCTTCGGCTTCAAGCAGCTCGGGGTCGAGTACCTGCTGTCGGCATCGGCCGTGGGCAGCCTGCGTCAGGAGTACAAGCCGCTGGACCTGGTCATTCCGGACCAGTTCTTCGACCGCACGAAGGGGCGCGTCAGCACGTTCTTCAGCGGGGGGCTGGTGGCGCACGTCGGGTTCGCACACCCGTTCTGCACGCGGCTCAGCGCTGTGGCGTATGCGAGCGGCATGGCCATCGGGGCGACCATCCACAAGGGCGGCACCTACGTGTGCATGGAGGGGCCACAGTTCTCGACGAAGGCCGAGTCGAACCTGTACAGATCGTGGGGCATGGACATCATCGGCATGACCAACCTCCAGGAGGCCAAGCTGGCGCGCGAGGCCGAGATCTGTTACTCGACCATCGCACTGGTGACGGACTTCGACTGCTGGCATCCCGACCACGACTCGGTCACCGTGGACATGATCGTCGCCAACCTGACACAGAATGCCGTGACGGCCCAGCGGCTCATTGCCCAGGCGGTGGAGCAGTTGCCGTTCGAGCGGACCTGCGAATGTGCCACGGCCCTGCGATTCGCGCTGATCACGCGGCCGGACGCCGTGCCGGCCGAGACGCGTCGGGCGCTTGCGCCCATCATTGGCAAGTATCTGCCGGTCGCCTAGACCGGTATCTGAGACACCTCGGCTGGGAGAGCCGCACTGCGCCATGAAACTCGTTGTTACCGGATCGATTGCCTTCGATTACCTGATGTCGTTCCCCGGCCGCTTCACCGAGCACTTTCTGCCGGACCACATGGAGCGGGTCAGCCTCAGCTTCCTGGTGGATTCGATGGACAAGCGGCGCGGCGGCTGCGCGCCCAACATCGCCTACACCCTTGCCCTGCTCGGGCAGACGCCGTTCCTGATGGCCACCGCGGGGCAGGACTTTGGCGACTATCGCGAGTGGCTGGAGGCCGCAGGCGTGGACACGTCGCTCGTCAAGCAGGTGTCCGACAAGTTCACGGCCTCGTTCTTCTGCAGTACTGACGACAACAGCAACCAGATTGCGTCGTTCTACACCGGTGCCATGGCAAATGCGGCCGAGCTCTCATTCCGCACGGTCGAGGACTGCGGGCTGGCCATCATCTCGCCGAATGATCCGGCGGCCATGATTCAGTACGCCGAGGAGTGCCGGACCATCGGCGTGCCCTTCATCTTCGACCCCGGGCAGCAGTGCGCGCGGATGTCTGGCGATGAACTGCGGAGCGGCATCGCCGGGGCACGGGTGGTCATCTGCAACGACTACGAGTTCGAGCTCATTCGACAGAAGACGGGCATGAGCGAGGCGGACATCCTGGGTGTCGCCGGCGCCCTCATCGTGACGCATGGCGAAAAGGGTTCGCAGATTCACCTGACGTCTGGACAGCACGCCGTCGCCCCGGTGCCCCCGCATCGTGTGGTGGACCCGACCGGCGTGGGTGACGCATTCCGCGGTGGATTGATGATGGGGATGGCCCTCGGCCTGTCGTACCCCGAGTCGGCTCAGCTCGGCAGCGTCGCGGCCACGTATGCGTTGGAGCACCTGGGCGGGACCAGTCACTCCTACACGGTGGCAGAGTTCCGGGCTCGCTACGAGCAGCACTTC